>JAFEAS010000147.1 GCA_018266315.1 Chloroflexi bacterium SZAS-1
TGGACGCCGCCGCACTTCTGGGCGCTGGCACTGATCCGCGAAAAAGACTATGCGCGCGCCAAGGTGCCGATGCTGCCGGTAGTGGCTGGTAGCGCCGAAACACAGCGCCAAATCGTGCTGTATACCATTATGATGATCGCGCTCAGCGTTTTGCCCGCGACACTGGGCATGTTTGGGCTGATATACCTGGCGCTAGCAGCAGTGTTTGGCGGCCTCTTCCTACGCTATGCGCTGCTGCTCTGGCGCGATGGCACTGTGCCCGCCGCCTGGGGTTTGTATAAATACTCGCTGCTGTACCTCGCACTCCTCTGGGTGGCGATGGTGTTTGACCGAATGATCTTGGGGTAGCTATCTTCCCCGAATAAGCTTTGATCTAACGCGGGCACTGGGCTTGATTGCTCGGTGCCCGCGCAGTATTTATACACCACTGCCAAAGCGCTAAGCCCGTCAATTGCGCCCAACAATGGGGAGTGCTGGCCCCCAGATTCATCATACCCATATCAATTTCGCCAGTAGTATGATGCACGAAGCACGTAGTGTTTGGCTTTGTCGTGCATCATGCGTCGTGCCTGATATAGAAGTATGCAACCGGATTTGGCATGGCCCGGTATTTTCCCCTCAGCTTAACATCCGCCAAAAGTTGTACAGCATCACCCGAGTTGCAATGCTATACTGTCGAAGCTCCACTGCGCCGCGAATGAACCTGGCGTGTTTCTTGTTGTCTCCTCACGATGCTCAAGCCCAAAAGGTAAAGGAGGTGCCCGCCGTGGAACACCTGCGCCATGTACTTCCCTTTGTAGCACGCTACCGCAAACGGCTGCTGCTCGGCTTGCTCTGCGCGGCTGGCTCGGCAGCGCTCACCGCGCTCATCCCCCAGATCCTGCGTACCGTGGTTGATGAGCTAAATGCCCACGGCGTAGTCGCCGCCGACCTGATACGCGCGGGCGGATTGATGCTGCTATTCGCGCTTGTCGATAGTTTGTTTCGTTTCGGCCAACGCCGGTTTGTAGCAGGCGGCGCATACCTGGTGGAATACGATATACGCGGCGCATTGTTTCGCCGCCTGCTCACGCTCGATCAGGGCTTTTATGGCAATGCCCACACCGGCGACCTGATGACGCGGGTGACAAATGATCTTTCGGCGGTGCGGCAGTTTCTTGGCCCGGGTATCAACTCGCTGATGACTGCGGTGCTCTTCATTAGCACCGCCGGGACGCTATTGGTACGCACGAATGGCACGCTGGCGCTGCTGGTGCTGGCGCTGCTGCCCATTATTACGCTGCTGTTTGTCACAATCGGTGGGCGTATGCAGCGCATCTTTCGCAGTGTGCAAGATCAGTTTGGCGATATTTCAACCCGCGCACAAGAGAATTTCAGCGGCATTCGCACAATTAAGGCCTACGCCCAAGAAGAAGATGAGATTCGCGTTTTTCTTGAAGAAAATGAGCGTTACCGCGCCCAAAACGTGCGCTATGTACTGCTCAGCGGCTTACTCTGGCCAGCGATTGCGGTGGTTATGGGCCTAATCAGCGCGCTAGTGCTGCTGGTAGGCGGGCGCTTTGTCGCCAGCGGCACAATGACATTGGGCGATCTCGTGCTGTTCAATACCTACCTCGCGCTGCTATCCTGGCCGATGGTCAACTTGGGATGGACGGTCAACCTTTACCAGCAGGCCTCGGCCTCGATGGGCCGAATTGCCGAAGTGCTGCACCGCCAGCCCGCAATCACTAGCCCGGCTGAGGCACCTGCGCAGCTGGCGATTGGCGGGGCCATCGAGTTTCGCAATGTTGGCATTCGTTTCGATCATGCCCTGGCCGCCGAGCATCGCACGCTGACCGCCACCGGCAGCAGGCCCACTATAGAAGAGCCGCCATCGCACGCTGACCGCCCGGCGGCAGAAGGCTGGGTGCTGCGCCATATCTCATTCACCGTGCCGCGCGGCTCGTCGCTGGCGATTGTTGGCGCAACCGGCGTGGGAAAAACCACACTGGTGAACTTGCTGGCTCGCGTGCGCGACCCCGACGAAGGCCAGGTACTCATCGATGGGCACGACATTCGCACACTGCCGCTCGACGAGCTGCGCCACGCAATTGGCTATGTGCCGCAAGACACCTTCCTATTCAGCGTGCCATTGCGCGAGAATGTCACATTTGGGCGGCCCGATGCGAGCCAAGCCGACGTTGACCGCGCCGCCGAGATTGCGCGCCTGAGCAACGACCTGAACCAGTTCCCCGATGGGCTAGATACGCTAATTGGTGAGCGCGGCGTAACGCTTTCGGGCGGGCAGAAGCAGCGTACTGCGATTGCGCGGGCGGTGCTGCGCGACCCGGCTATTCTGGTGCTCGACGACGCACTTTCGAGCGTGGATACCCATACGGCAGCGCAAATTCTAGCCGGGCTGCGCGATGTGATGCAAGAACGCACCAGCATCATCATCGCCCAGCGCATCGCCACCGTCAAGGATGCCGACCGGGTGATCGTGTTGCACAACGGGCAGATCGCCGAGCGCGGCACGCATCGCGAGCTGGTACAGCAGGGCGGACGCTACGCGGCTATGTACCGGCGTGAGCTACTCGAAGCTGAGCTGACGGAAGAATAAACAAAATTTATGATTGCAGATTTATGCTTGCTGATTGGCAAAGGCTAATCGCACGTTGTAAATCGCACATTGTAAATTGGGAGGTCATATGGCTGGCGCGAACTTCGAAGACGATGAAATTCTGGGCAAAGCCTACGATGGCCGGTTAATGCGCCGACTACTGGTGTTTGTGCGGCCCTACTGGCGGCAGCTAGCGGTGGCGATGCTGTTGCTGTTTGCGGCCGCTGCCGCCGAACTAGCCCCGCCCTACCTCGTAAGCCAGGCAATCGATGGGCCAATTGCAGCGCGTAACCCGGCTGGCGTCGTCCCAATTTTCGGGCTGTATATATTGGCCTTAATCACCGCGTTTGCCTGCCGCTACGGCCAGACCTACATCATGCAATCGACCGGCCAGCAGGTGATGGTCGATATTCGCATGCGTATCTTCAGCCATATCCAGCGCATGAGCCTGGCATTCTTCGATCGCAACCCGGTGGGCCGCCTGCTCACTCGCCTGACGAATGACGTCGATGCGCTGAACGAATTCCTGGCGCAGGGCATGGTAGCGCTGCTTGGCGATAGCGCGCGCCTAATCTTTGTGGTTATTACCATGCTGGTGTTAAACTGGCGACTGGCGCTGATCAGCTTCTTAATGCTGCCCCTGATGGTAGTCGCCACGGTATTCTTCCAGCGCTATATGCGCGCATCGTTCCGCGCAGTGCGGCAGCGCCTGGCGCGCATCAACGCCTACCTGAATGAGCAGATCACCGGGATGCTCGTAACCCAGCTGTTCAATCGGGAAGGGCGTAGCCGCGCGCGTTTCGACGAGCTGAGCGACGACTACCGTGGCGCGCAGTTTGGCGTGCTCATGGCCTTCGCGCTGTTCTTCCCTACCGTAAGCTTCCTAAGTGTGGCGGCCACGGTGCTGCTGCTGAACCTCGGCGGCAGGCTGGTGCTGGGCGGGCTGGCAACCATTGGTATGCTGGTCGCGTTCATCCAATATGCCGACCAGATGTTTGGGCCGATTCGGCAGATCGCCGAGAACTATAATACCCTGCAAAGCGCAATGGCCTCGTCGGAGCGCATCTTCCGCATCCTCGACACCCAGGCCGACGTGACCGACCCAGCTGAGCCACAGGCGCTGCCCCAGCCAGTGCGCGGCGAAATCGAGCTGAATAATGTATGGTTCAGCTACGACCCGGCAGCCAGCGATGAGTCGCCCACCGCAGAAACAGCCGAAACTCGCCCATCAGCGGATAATTGGGTATTACGCGGCATTTCGCTCAAAATCCCCGCCGGGCAATCGGTAGCAGTCGTGGGCGCAACTGGCGCAGGTAAAACGTCGCTCATTAGCTTGCTCGCACGCTTTTACGATATCCAGCGCGGCGCAATTACGCTCGATGGCATCGATATTCGCGCGCTGCGCCAGGCCGATGTCCGCCGCCATATCGCCGCCGTGCCACAAGACCCGGTGTGCTTTAGCGGGACGATTATGTCAAACATCCGCCTGCACAACCAGCAGATCAGCGATGCACAGGTGCGCCGCGCCGCCGAAATTGCCAATGCCGCGCCATTCATTGAACGGCTGCCCGGTGGCTACAACTACATCGTGCGCGAGCGCGGCTCGAACCTTTCGGTTGGGCAGCGCCAGCTGCTCGCCTTCGCGCGCGCGATTGCCTTTAATCCCGAGGTGCTGCTGATTCTCGACGAAGCCACGAGCAGCGTCGATACCGAAACCGAGATGCTGATGCAAGCCGCGCTTGGGCGGCTGCTGCATGGCCGCACCAGCATCGTCATCGCCCACCGGCTGAGTACCATCCGCGATGTCGATCGAATCATTGTGCTACACAAGGGCCGCGTGGTAGAAGATGGCAGCCACGAAGAATTGCTGACCCAGCGCGGCTATTACTACCGGCTGTACCAGCTGCAATTTGCCGAGCAGATGAGCGCTGCTTAAGGCGCGGCCACGGCCACAACACCACCAAAGCAGGGGCGGTTCTTATGGCGTATCGTTCAGCGAGGATTCAGATTCGCGCCGCGCCAGGTCGCGCAGCGACAGGTAGCCCACCAGGCGGCCATCCTGCATCACCGGCAAGCGGCGGAACTGGCGGCTGAGCATAAGCTGGGCCGCGCGGTCGATTGTCCAATCGGGCGCAGCAGCCATGGGGTTGCGCGTCATATGGAAGTCGGCTCGCTCCATATGCGGGTCGAGCCCTTCAGCCACAACCCGCACCACAATATCGCGGTCGGTAATAATACCCAGTAGCTGATCGTGCTCCATCACCGGTAGCGAACCAATCTCTAGCTGACGCATAATCGCGGCTACATCGGCGATCGAGCACGAAGGTGCCAGTGCCGTCACTTCCTGAGACATAAGATCGCGAACTAGCATAATGGTGCTCCTTTACGACGTTTTTGGCGAGCGCAACGTAGCAGATATCAGCAGCACGAGTGCCGCCAGTAGGTTTAGTGCTATCACCACCGCTAGAATACCATAGAACCAGGTATACGACTGCCCAATCCAGCCGACCAAGTGCTCGTTCATCCGCGCATCCAGAGTGTCGCCAGGTTCAAGCCTAACCACAGCGCCACCAGCGCGAAGAAGCCGCCCGTCGCTGCATTCATATGCTTCACTCTGGCCGGCCCCGGTGGAAATCGCTAAAGCAATCTCGCTTAAAGTGCGCGTCCTGATTATGGCGTGGCAATCGTGTATAGCAGCCGTCGCAGCGTTGTGGCGCGTTCCAGCCCATTGCCTCAAATGCCCTCGCGCGCCACTTGCACTGCGCCACGCATCGCCTGCCAGCGGTGCAGCAACAGCATCCCAACCGCAGCCACCACGCCCACAACACAGAATGTCAGCCAGGGTAAGGCTGGCAGCCCGCGCTCGCGGCCCAGGCCATACAGCAGGCCGCCGCTGTAGTTACCCAGGCTGCCACCGATCGCCAGTGCCAGCGAGTTCACGCCAAAATACGAGCCTAGCGCAGACGGATTGGCAAAAGCCGCCGCTACCGTCTGCTGGCTGGGCGCGGCCAGCAAAGCCCCCACCGAAAATAAAGCCACGCACAGCAGCAACACGAATGTATTCGCCGCAAACGCCACACCGCCCAAACCGGCAGCCATCGTCACCACACCAAGCACTAGAATCAATAACGGTGGCAGCCGTCGCTCGGCCAGGCGCAACACCGGGTATTGCAGTAGCACACTCATACCCGCGTTGAGCATATACACCCAGCTTACTGCGTCGTTGGTGCGGCTAATCGCAACCGCCTCAAGCGGCAGCGAGATCGAAAGCTGCACCCACATAAACCAGTAGCCCATCAGCAGCACGTTAAACACCATAAACGGACGATCGTGCAGCGCCAGCCCGATACCATAGGTAAGGTTGTGGCGTTCGGTGGCTACCTGTACCGGCGGCAAGAATAGCAGCGTTACTAGAAACGTAATGATATAGCAGCTCGCCGCCGCCAGCACCACCACGCGAAAATCCCAGCGTAATAGCAGTGCGCCCAGCAGCGGCCCCAGCGTCATGCCCAGGCCGCTCGCCACCCCTTGCAGCGAAAAGTAGCGCCCGCGATCTCCGGGCGTGGTCAGCGCCGCCACTGCTGCTGCGCGGGGCGACTCGAACAGCGACCCACCCAGCGCCGCAAGCACCGCGCTGGCAATCAGTAGCGGCAGCGTATTCGCCCAGACCATGCTGGCAAACCCTGCACAGCGGATGAGCATGCCCGCACAGATTAGCCCCTTCGCGCCGATGCGATCGGCCAGCATGCCACCCGGCAGCGTTAGCCCTTGCTGCACCAGCTGGCGCAAGGCCAGCACCAGCCCGATCGAGGCCGCCGCCCAACCAAGTCCATCGACATAGTGTACCGAGATGAGCGGCACCACCATGAAGAAGCCACCCCACATGAAGAACACATCGACCAGAATGGCAAGCAGGCCGCGCCGCCGCGCCGCTTCGCTGAGTGTAGGTGTAGGGTTCATAAAGCCATTCTATACAGAATTGCAGAACCGTGGAACCACAGAGCCAAACAGTCAGTAGTCGGTAGTTGGCAGTGATTTGCACCCCTGTAACGTGATAATCTCTGTGCCCTCGGTGCCTCTGTGGTAAAAATCTCGGTCGTCAATCGTCATTCGCTAGTTGTCGGCCCCGCCCTAGCCGCGCATTTCCATCAAATTACCCGACTCATAGCGGCGCAGGCCGAGGTAAAACACCAGTACGCCCATCGCAGTAACACCGAGCGCGCCAGCCAGCGCCAGCAGCGCATACCACGGCGAAAGCTCGCGCAGCGCCTGCACTGGCAGGTAGCTCACAAACCCGGCGGGCACCAACGTATAGAGCAGCAGCTTAATCGCGCCATCGAACAGCACTGCCGGGTACGTGCTGAAGGTAACCATAGCAAAACGCCACTGGTCGGCGAGACTCGATGCATTCCCAAGAAAAAAGCTCAGGCTACCCGTAAGCACGCCAAAGCCCACAAATAGCAGCGCCGCCGATAGCGTCAGCACGACAAATAGCCCGAAATGTTGCAGATCGGGCCGCACAAACACAAGGTACACCGCGTAGCCAAACAGCGCGTCGCCCCAGGCGCTGGCGCTCATGCGCCCCAGTAAGATGTGCGGCAGTAGCGCGCGCGGGTACAGCATCCATACATCCAGTTGGCCTTGCGCTACCAGGCCCGCCAGCGGCAGCACATTCCCATAGATCGCGTGTGCCAGCCCAAAGCCCGAGGCTGTCATCGCCCAGAGCGTAATAACATCGTTGATCGTCCAGCCGCGCAGCACTGGGAAACGCGTGAAGAACAGCGTCCAGAACACCAGCCATACGCCGTCGTTCAAGAACATCGCAACCACCTGCGAGATGAACGCGCCGCGATATTCCAGCTGGGCATTGAGATTCAGGCGCGTGTAGGCGGCGACCAGCCCCAGGTAGTTTGTCAGCTGCTTCAGCATTTAGCCACCATTTGCGTGAATACGCCGTATACCAGCGCGGTACACCAGCGCCACCGCGCCAGATAGCACCACAATCGCCAGCCCTTGCCGCACGATTAAGTCGCGCAGGAAGGCAGCATCGGGATGCACAAACATCCGCGCCGGGCCGTAAATGATACTCGAAAATGGCAGCGCTCGGAGCCAGGGTTGCACCGCCTGCGGAAACAGCTCAAGCGGGATGAGCATGCCACCCAGAATCATGGTGATACGCGAGTAAATCAGCAGCAGGCCGCTCGTATCTTCCAGCCAGAACGCGCCCATACCGATCAGAAACTGGCCGAGGAAATCGAGCGTGAACGCGCACGGCAGTGCCAGCAGAAACAGCAGCAACCCGCCCGCCGAAAATGCAATTGGCCCGACCAACAGCAGGGCAATTGCTGCGCCAACCACCAGGTTCAACCCGAACCGCACCAAGCGTTCGCCCAGTGTGCTCCATAGCCGTGCCAGCGGGTAGCTCAACGGGCGAATAAGCTGCACCGCCAGCGCGCCAGTACGCACATCCTGGTCGATTTCGGGCGCAACCCGCGGTGCCGAAAGCGTCAACGTTTCGGTCATCACCAGGTACCACAGCATTTGTGGCAGCGTTAGCCCACCAAGCTGCGTCGCGCCAGTATCGCCATACGTTACCTGCCAGAGCCGCAAGAAAATATATAGAATCACCGCCAGAAAAACCGTGCGCGCGGCCACCTCACTGAGGTATGCCAGGTTCGATCGTGCCGCAGTCAGGCCGATCCAGGTGTATTTTCGTAATGCCATCATGCGTGTTTGTGATCGCCTGCTGCTACTTCTGGTGCGCTGCCGCCAGCGTAAATATGCGCAATCACTTCCTCAAGCGGCGGGTCTTCAATCGCAATATCGGCCACCGCACCCGCACGCAGCACCTCGGCCATCACCTGCTCAATTGGCGTTGCGCGCGTATCAACCTCCAGCTTCAGCGCGTATTCGCTCGCCTTAAGCGTTGTTACGCCCGGCAGCACAATTGGCGCAGGCGGCGCATGAAATTTCACGCTCAGGATCTTCGAGCCAAGATACTGGCGGCGCAGCGCCGATACCTTATCGTCGAGCACCACGCGCCCGTGATTAATCACGATTACGCGCCGCGCGACCCGTTCAATATCACCCGCATCATGGCTCGTGAGAAAAACCGTTACTCCCTCCTCGCGGTTCCATTCTAGAATCAAATCGCGCAGCTCCTGGCGCGCAATCACATCTAGCCCGATCGTTGGCTCGTCGAGGAACAGCACGCGCGGCGCGTGCAGTAAGCTGGCTGCCACCTCGGCGCGCATGCGCTGTCCTAACGAAAGCTTACGCACGGGCGTATGCAGAAATTCGCCTAACCCAAACCGCTCGATTAACGTATCACGCCGACGCACGTAGCTGCCACGATCAAGGCTATAGATCCGTGCCAGCAGCTCAAACGTATCACGCGGGGGCAGGTGATACCACAGCTGCGAGCGCTGCCCAAACACCGCGCCGATATAGCGCACTAGCTCACGGCGTTCGCGCCAGGGCGTGTAGCCTAACACCTGTGCCTGGCCCGCGCTCGGGTGCAAAATCCCGGTAAGCATCTTAATCGTCGTTGATTTCCCGGCGCCATTCGGCCCAATAAACGCTACCGACTGGCCTGCCGGGATGGTCAGGCTAATGCCATCCACGGCTATTACCGCGCGGCGGATGCGATTACGGCCCCAGCCGCTCCGTAGCTCGAAGGTCTTGGACAGATTTTCTAGCTGAACAGCGATGGGATTCGAGTTAGCCATAGCTATACAATGTTGGCATCATGCTCAGAGCTTACACAGTCGCTCGCCTGATTCTATCGAAACATATATTCGCAGATAATAGCATAACATTTCATTCTAAGTTCCTTACCTGGCGGCGCACCTGACACGCGGTAAGGAAGCTTATTTGATAGCATAACATCGATGAGCGAAACAACCTACGATATTATTGTGATCGGCGCGGGCATTGGCGGGCTCACGGCAGCTGCCCTGCTGGCGCGCGATGGCTACCGTGTGCTGGTGCTTGAGGGGCATATCGCACCGGGCGGCTGCGCCTCATCCTACCAGCGCAAACGGCCAAACGGCGATACATATATCTTTGATGTGGGCGCAACTCTCTTCGCCGGGTTTACTGCCGGCGGCGCGCATCATTGGGTTGGGCAGAAACTCGGGATTCGCTGGCCGGTGCGCCCGCTCGAGCCAGCAATGGAGGTATGGCTGCCCGATCGGCGTATCACGCGCTATGCCGACGAACGCTGGCGCACCGAGCGCCAGGCAGCCTTCCCGACCCAGGCATGGGAAGCCGAGGGGTTTTGGCAGGAACAAGAGCGCATCGCCGATATTGCGTGGCGCTTTGCCGCGCGCCAGCCTGCGCTGCCACCCGAGCGCCTGAACGAGCTACCGAGCCTTGTCGCGAGTATACGCCCCGAAATGGCCTGGTTACTACCGCACGTCTGGCGCACCGCCGGGCAGGCGCTGCGTGCCCACAGCATCACCGATCGGCGGCTGCGCACGTACATCGATGGGCAACTGCTGATCAGTGCCCAAACTACAGCTGCAAATTGTGCCTGGCTATATGGGGCGGTTGCCCTCGATTTTGCGCGCATCGGCGCACACTATGTGATGGGTGGAGCCTGGAGCCTGGCGCGTGTACTCGAAGAATCACTACTCCGCGATGGTGGCACCATCCGCTATCGTAGCTGGGTGCGGCGCATTCTCACGCACGAGCGGCGCGCCGTGGGGGTAGAAACCGAGCGCGGCGAGCGGTTTACGGCCCGGCATATTATCGGGAATCTCACATTGTGGGATGCCCAGCGCCTGCTCGATCACACCGCATCGCGCGCCTTCGACCAAAAAGTAACAGCAGCGCCTACTGGCTGGGGCGCGTTTACGCTCTACCTGGGCATTGGTGCAGCAGCACTCCCTGCTGGTACAGCCGAGCATCACCAGGTCATTGCCAACTATGAACAGCCATTAGGTGAAGCGAACAGCGTCTTTATTTCGATGCACCCTGCCGATGACCAGAGCCGCGCACCCGCCGGTCAGCGCGCTATCACCATTTCTACCCATACTAATGCGGCACGATGGTGGCACTGGCGTACAACCGATCCGCCCCGCTATCGGGCCGAAAAAGCAGCAATGGCCGATCGCCTCATTGCGACGGCCATGCTGGCACTACCGGGGCTGCGTTCACAACTGCACTATATGCAGGCCGGTACCCCATTCTCATTCTGGCGCTACACGCACCGCCACTATGGCATGGTTGGCGGCTTACCCCAACATCTGAGCAGCTCAGGAATATTCAGCTTAGGGCCGCGTGCTGCCGATGTTACTGGCTTCTGGCTAGTGGGCGACAGTACCTTCCCAGGGCAAAGTACTGCAGCCGTAAGCCAGAGCGCCATTCGGGTATATCACGCCATCCGCAGCGAGCTATAAGCTGCGAACCCGCCGCAGCACCGCTTGCATTAAGCGCCGCGTAGGCTGTGGCGCAGCGGTGCGCACCTGAACTGTCGCCGCCGCACGGTCAATCGCTGCGGAATATGCGGCAGGCTGCTGGCGCTGCGGGGCCGGAACAGGCGCAGGCGCTGGTGCCGATACGCGCGTAGGTGCAACTGGCGCACTTCGCTGACCATATTCAGGCAATGGCGCGAGATCGAGGAGTGGGCGCGCTGCCTCCCATTTCACCGGCAACACTCCCTGCGCTGCTTCCAAGCTGAGCTTGCGGTATCGCCCATCTACACGCTGCCCAACAGCTCGCGTTAGCGAAAGATCCTGAGCAAAGGTGTCTAGGGGTATCGATTGACCCAACGCAACTTGAAGAACCGCCTCGGGCTGTGCGGCCTGCAACGGCACGAGTTCCTGTAGCTGCGTAATATCATGAAACACGGTTACCGGATGATACATTACCGAGTTATCCGGCGTAAAGACAAACTCTGCCTCTACCCATTGCAGCAGATGAAGGATTGCTTCATCACCCACAGCAATAACACCCCGATTTGGCCACTGTGCCAGCACTGCGTCGATAACGCGCCCCATTGTCACGTATACCGAAGCGCTCTGCGAAGAGCTGAAGAGTTGCAGAATACCCGACTTGTTGCCGAGGTGAAACACCTCAAACAAGTCATTTAACGCCATATCCTGAAGTGTACCTTCGAGGGTCATAGTTGTGCTCTCAATCTTGGAAAAGAGCTACGGCATACAAGGCCGTAGTATACACACACAATCACAATTCGTTCGATAGCACTAGTCGACGAGCTAGGGGTTAATATAATCTGGTGCGATGGCCTCCACGGCAAATCGTTTTACATTACCCGATACTTAGACGGATAAAATATGGTTAAAGTCACCGTATTCGCACCAGTCAGTATCCTGAAGAAGAATAACAGCCCACTATTACGAAAACATACCATCCACAATTGTGGGTGGTATCTCTTCGTCGTCGCTATCCGGTATACCTTGATCAATATGATCGAGAAGTGCCAGCAGAACGTTCTTCACACTTTCACGCTCGGTAGCAACACACGGTAGCAGTGGGATTTCAAATGGCAGCTGCAAGCGCCGCCGGATATAACTCAACGGCAGTGCAGCCGGATCATCCTGCTTATTTGCCGCAACAACAAAAGGGGCATCAGTAATGGTCGCAAACCTGGCTATAAGCCGTTGAGTTTCGAGCAAATGAGCGGGGCGGCAGCTATCAACCATCACCACATAGCCCACACATCCTTCGCTCAAGACCTCCCACATAAAGTCGAAACGCTCTTGCCCTGGGGTTCCAAATAAAAAGAGCACTACTTCTTCAGAAATGGCAATCTTACCAAAGTCCAAAGCGACGGTTGTTTCTTTTTTTAATAAACGCTCTTCCGGATCAGTCACTTCATACTCAGTAAGTACAGGCTCAATATCGCTGATAGAACGAATAAAATTCGTCTTACCAGCCGAATATGCACCAGTTATAACCAATTTAACAGCTTGCATGCTGAAGGCTCCTACAGGTTATGCACGCGACGCATAATGGCCTGTAACAATCTTTTGCCAGGTTGCCTTATCCTATTAGAGTTTGCTCTGACTAGTAGTTTACCTGCTGCCTCAGGCGCACTTTGATTATTTTTATATGGCGATACGTTATCGTAAAAAGGCAAGTTGCGCGCTTCGTCTTTCACTTCTATTAGGCCAAATTTAATTAGCCCAGCCACAACTGGTATTACTTCTTCGGCAGGTTTACGAGTATTTGTGCAAATCTCTTGAATAGTGTCGCAAATTGATATTTGACTCAGGATACGCCACTGTTCTAAATCAAGATTGATGGCCGGATCTGCTCTTTCCGGTAACAATGTCATTGCCAGGCGCGTATCAAGCGTAAGACTACGTTCTAGGGCAGCTCGTCGGCTGCTTGATGAATTATCAAGTGCCTCGCGAATAAGTGTATCGTTATCACGAAAAATTCTGCGTTGACATAATAGAGCACTTTTATCTGAAAAAAACGTAAATGTAGCATTCTCCCAAGCAAGTAAATGAATAATCGCTAATTCTCCATTAGCAATCAATCGCCGGTGTAACTCATTAAATACTACTGCATCAACCAGGCTACCATTAGCAACATACACAACTGCTCGTTCGGGGTGCTGCTTCAAAAGCAGCACCCCGGTTTTTACGCCTATCCGGAAAATGGCGAACAAGTCGGTAAGCGACATATCTTGTAATGTTCCTTCGAGGGCCATTCTTATACTCCTGTTATCGTTATTAGATACTATCTACAGGTTATAATTATGCCGAATCGAGGAAATTCGCTCTACTATACCGCCAGTCTTATAGATATTACAATATTTATCCTATCGCTTTCGTATTACAAGCAACGAATAATCCCAATATCTATGCCAAAAGGTTACATCAAACCGAATGGATATACGTTACAATGAAACCGGCTCAATAATATATACACATTCTTCCGAGCCACAAGCGCAGCAATGCGTTTCGCGCCCGCTCATTTGCTTACCAGTGATTGCGTGCAGACCACCAATAAAAACGCCTAGCGTAAATGCACATAGCGGCTCACTAGAGGTTTGACCTGCGGTACAAGCACCTTCGGTAAGACGTACTTCGAAACCGCCATTGCCGATAGCTTTAATACTATTCACTTTGCAAAGGCGAGTACCATTGATGCCCAACGCGTCTTCAAACTTCTTAGCGATAACGGACGGATCGTGCGTTGCGCCTAGCAACCCAAGCCCTTCAACCAAATCGTAACCGCGCTTGCGCCCAGCCGCGACAATCGGCGCGCGGTCAGCGACATCCTCGGTACCAACACGCAGGTACTGAAAGCAGGCGAGGTTCATGAAATTGCCTAATGTGGGGCGCTCGTTCGTGGCCATGATATATCTCCTTATTGCTGTGATGTATGTTTGTAATGTCGAAAAGCAATGATGATAAGGGCTTGAAAACTACAGAACCTTGCTAATTTCAGCAGCGGCATCGCGCGCCTCAAGGCGTACCATGCCCAGGTTCGCTCCTTGCCGTAGGTTCACTGCCAGCAGGCTCTGCTGCCCAGCCGGTACCACCATGAACATGCCATTATCGGCCTTGATGATCGCCTCTTCCGGCGTGCCAATCTTCAGCTCGTTCGACACGCGCCGCGTGACCCCCACCATCGTCGCTGCAACCGCGCCGACCCGGTCGGCGTTCACATCACTCGCCATCCGCGACGCCAGCACAATACCGTCCATACTGACGGCGACGGCCCCCGAAATATCCGAACTCATGTTTGCCGACAGTCGGTCGAGGACTGCCATTACTAATTCCTGCCGTGTTGCCATGACCCTGTCCTTTCTGAATGCCCTGTTGTATTTGCTGATGTAGTGTATTTTATAGCACCGCTACTATGCTTGCCGCGCTTTGTTCAACAATAGCTAGTATAGCCCGGCCCTACATGCTTGTGTGTAACATTTCAGCAGCGAAAAATACTCAATTTGTTCATGTAATATATTTCATCTTCCTAAATATAGCAATAAAAATATATTATTTCCGTTCAAAAAATAAATACACAGATAGTTGATTAGAACTATCCGTGTATTTATTTTATCTTTAATCAAAAACTATTTAGCCATTACCCGATAGCAACAAACGCGCTAGGCGCTCGCCACCAACCATTTCAGCCAGATATTTTAGCTGATTATCTTCGTATGCCTGATTGAAAATAGCAATATCAAGCGAGAGCACCTTTTTGAATGCGACGAAGGCTAACGCTGGATTAGAGCTAGCTTTTGTCACCTGCTCACCATACTGCATAATGACATCGATCATGGCCAATGGGTAGCGTACTGGCAGGCCAATATGAACATGAACCTGGCCGATTTTCAGTCGTTTCTGGGCATATTGCTCATTATAATCACCACTGAAAATATCGAGAAACCAGTTGGTTAATGTGGCATGCAAGTGCTCTAGTGGAACATTGCGCAAATACTCGGCAGTGTTACCATGGCTAAGTAAGCGGCCATAGAAGGCATCAAGCAGCCCTGGAGATTGTTCGCGTGCTGTTGCCTGTAGAGCTTTGAGTAAGTCCTTTTCTTCATCTGTAACATTAATCAGTGTCATTAGCTCGCTAACAATATCAGCGCCTTTGACAGCCCAACTTGTACGATCCGTAATCATGTTGTTTATCGCCTCCAAAATATCAACAGATCAATGTATGCTGGTATATTAATCAGCTCTACGCCTCGCGGGTTAGGCGCTACAGAACCTTGCTAATTTCAGCAGCGGCATCGCGCGCCTCAAGGCGTACCATGCCCAGATTAGCACCTTGCCGCAGGTTCACTGCCAGCAGGCTCTGCTGCCCAGCCGGTACCACCATGAACATGCCATTATCGGCCTTGATGATCGCCTCTTCTGGCGTGCCAATCTTCAGCTCGTTCGACACGCGCCGCGTGACCCCCACCATCGTCGCTGCAACCGCGCCGACCCGGTCGGCGTTCACATCACTCGCCATCCGCGATGCCAGCACAATACCGTCCATACTGACGGCGACGGCCCCCGAAATATCCGAACTCATGTTTGCCGACAGTCGGTCGAGGACTGCCATTACTAATTCCTGCCGTGTTGCCATGACCCTGTCCTTTCTGCATATACGCCTGTCATTGGCGCGCTTCCCTGGTGTGGCTACCGCAGTGTGCCGCGCCCTGCCGAACTATTGCTAGTATAGCCCGATGATCTACCTTCGTGCATGCCAATTCAGCAGCAAAAAATACTCGGATTCGCTACCTTGATGAGAAATATAAAAAGCATCCGCTTTACAGCGGGTGCCTTTCATAATCGGCGCCTAAGAATGCGTACAGTATCAAAACGGCTCTGGCGGGCGAATGCGCCAAGCCAAAGCACCTAACCACATGGCAGCGCTGACCCAGATGATATAGCTGCCCATAGCAAGCACCAGCCAGCGGCCCACACGGCCGCTCTGTACAAGCCGTTGGGCAACGCGTGCCGCGCTAATCGCTATCGCCCATGCCGAGAACATGAGCCAGCGGGTAGAAAGTGTTGATCCCGATGCGAAGGGCAAAACGGCAAACAAGAGCGCAATCAAAAATGTTCCAATACCGAGCATTGCAAAGGCGCGTTGCGCAGGGGTTAGCTTATGGTGATGCCAAAGTAGGATCATACCGAGAAGCGCTAGTGGAACCGGGAACAGGCCAAAATGAACCCGCAAACCAGCATCCCATAATGTATTCCACAAAATGGCGCGATCGACTGCCTGGCGACCGGCTAAGCCGGTAAGCCCACCCGAGGCAGTTGCTTGCAGCTGCGCCAAAAAAAGGCCAGTGTACGCGCTGTAGAAAAACAGTACGGCAAAGAGCTGAGCGGCAATAAATATTCCCAGCATCTGCCAGCCTACCCGCCAGGGCACGCGGTGCCGCAGGTGAGCAACCAGGAGCGTTAACAGGCCCAGCCCGCCCAACAACGACATATTGATCCAGAAACCAAAATGCCCGAGATACACAAACGATTGCAAGACAAATAGTAAAGCTAGCCCGCGGCCTAGCAAGCCGGACAGATTCCCACGGCGGTGCCAGAGTACAACCAGGGCAGTAATTAACAACAGGTGGGCGAACTGGGTAAAGGTGTGAGTGCTGAAATTCCACCATGTCGTCATGAGTGTGGCGGCGCTAAAGCCATAGATACCCGCTGCCAGCAGGCTGCGCCGCGTCACCTGCGGCCCTGCTTGTGCGCCGCTGATGCAGGCGGCGATCGTGTACACAAGCAACGGGCTTATTGCGTCGAGTAAAGCACCGCCCAACTGTAGCAATATGCGTCGGTCGAGGCCAGTGAGCGAAAAGGGTGCAAGGAGCAAATAAAACGCTGGTGGGTATGGGAAATCAACGCCACGGTTGCGCGAAAGGAGGAGCACATTGCCTTTCAGCACTTCGAGATAGCGATTGGAATGAAAGCCAATATCGCCCCACATCGAAAGGGGGTAAATTTTACCACCATAGTGCGTTGCAAACACTAGCAGGCAGATGATCAGCAGGCTACGGCGCACAAATTCTGGCATTGGTAGCGCAATCTGGGTGTATAATCGCCCGAGCGCCGGACGCAACCAACCTGCCAACACCAGCGCCAACGACACTGCCGATGCCAGCGCACCAAAAAACACCAGCCCATCGCTCTGGGCCAGCAGGTGCAGTACCAGCGCACATGGTGTTAGCACAGCGCCAGCAAAAAGGAGAACCGGCGGCGAGGCACACGCCAGCTCAACCAGCAACCAGCACAGCCCTGCGATGATCAGCGCCGTCGCACTGCCAAATGCAAACCGCGGCGGATCGAGCAGGGCAGCGATACACGCCAGGCCAATGCCCACCAGTACGAAGCGCCAAGCCAGCGGCGCGCCCAATCCGGCTCGGCGTAACGCTAGCCAGAACAGAAGTGCAGCCGCGATCCAGGCCAGGGAAGGGCGCCAGGGCGGTAGAAATGGCCCACCCGCGCTTGTAATATGCAGTTCGTCAACTGGCGTGCCAAGCGCACGAACATCGCCTTTGGGAACATAGGTGGGGCTGCGTAATATTATCGTGTGGTCGCTGCTGCCGGGCGGGGCTTGGGGTACCTGGAAATAGTATGTGCCGCCGGTGCGTGGTCGCACGACCAGTGCGCCAATCGGTAGCCCATCCGCCACAACATCGATCGCGGCAGGCCCGTGCTGGGCAACGTCATCATTCACTGGTAATAGCCGGATAGCAACCTGTAGCGCGCGCGGCCCAAGCCCAGGGAGGCGGATCGTCGATTCTTCAGTCGTCCAGCGCAGAGCAATCGTATCGTTATTGGCCCGCTCGAAATCGTGAAAGCCTGCGAGCATTGGCAGGTCGCTGCCATAGCCTTCTTCGTGGCCGACGTTGATCCGGTAATCGAGCGGGGACTGACTTACCAGCGCCAATAGCAGTGCAAATAGTGCTAGCGCCAGCCATAGCTGCCGATCGGCGAAGGCGGCGCGTAGCTGCGCTAGCTCAGCGCGCAGCCCACGCTTGCCTGAAGCGAGCCATTCCATACCGTTCCTCGTTGTGCAGCTTGCACGGCGGGCGATTATCGCAGGGGCGCGGGGGCTTGTCAAACGCACACCGGGCAACCGCGTGTGCAGCTGCCCGGTGCGAAGCAGGTTTTAGTAGAGGTGAACTTATAGCCCAAAGAACGCGCGGTTCTTGGCGATAAACGAGGTCTGGCCCTCGGGCACAGAATCTTCGGCAAAGATCGCGCTCACCGGGCACTCCGGCTCGCACGCGCCACAATCGATGCACTCATCGGGGTTGATGTAGTACTGATCATCGCCCTCGTAAATGCAATCGAC
>JAFEAS010000148.1 GCA_018266315.1 Chloroflexi bacterium SZAS-1
GCGGCCAACTGCGTAAGTCCTATCAATAATGCGAGCATGGCTATTCTCCTTACTATGATCCAAACTGGCTCAGAAATCGGTCGAGCGTTCGCAGCGCAAGCCCGGCCGACAGCGCGGCACGGATCTGTGTGCGGTCGGCGCGTAACAGTGCGCCGCGAACGGTGTGCAGGTAGCACAGTCGGCCATCGGGCCGCACTACGCCGTCATCGTTCGCGGTGTGGCTAGCGATCGTCGGCCAGATCGTGCCGCGCAGTAGCATATAGAGGCTGAGCGCCGACTGATCAAGAAATTGCTCCATCTCAGCTTCGGTGACACTGGCTGCGCTGCTGGGCAGGCGCGGATCGTCGAGCAAAAACAGACGATCATAGGGCGGGCGCTGCATGGTGATCTCCAGTTCGGCGGCGTAGCGGCGGCGCAGACCGTGCTGGCTTACGTGCTCGACCGTCTCCAGCAGCGCGCGGAAGTTATGCCGCACATATGGGGTTAATCCCGTGAATGCGCGCGGCCCGAGCATCACACCCCAGACCTCGTACGGGCGGATGCCTTGCTCGGCCAGGGTGGCATGAAGCAGCGGCGGAATCAGCTGATGGCCAGCGTTGCCCATCGCGCCGCACGCCCCGCCGAGCACCAGAATACGCTTTTCGCGCGCCGGTGCGTTGCGCTGGCCGTGCTCGGCCAGTACGCGCCCGATGTCACCTTGCCCGGGCGTTGCCGGGCTAGCCCCGCGCAGTCGGTGGGCAATGCCGCGCAGCCAGCTCTGCACCAGGCCGATATGCAGATCGATATCGAGCCCAGAGATTGCTGGCAGCCCGTGCCCACCGGCACCCGCATGCGGATACGTCTCGAACACCGAAATGCCGCGCAGCACCGTTGCGTAGCGCGCCGCAAGCAGCGGATCGTCGAGCAGCTGCTCGCGTGGATTCTCGGCGTCGAGCACCAGCCGCTCGGCGAGGGTGAGCGGCGCGGCCAGGCCGGGCAGCGCCAGCCCACGGGGCGGCAGGCGATCGTTGTTCAAGCCACTTACATGCAGCCACATGCCATCCTGGTACGCGAGCGCCTGCAGGCGCAGCCCCAGCGCCTCGGCCGAGTTGCCCATGCAGATCACTGCCACATCGAGATCGGCGGGTGGCCGAGCGATCTCACTTACCGGCGCGGCCGCCTGCGGCGTGTAGCTGAAGCGCTGCAGCTGCTGGCTGTTAAGTACCATGCTATGCCTCCTTGTTCTCTCGTTGCCTGGCGGCCAGCTGATATTCGGTTATGCCAGGCCCACAGCATACCAAGCTATCCACAGATTCTGTCACGATAGGCCCAAGATTTTTCTATTACAATAAAAAAACAGCGGTAGTATTCCCGCTGTTTCTATACTATATAGAACTGAGGCTGTGATTATTCGTCATTGAGCCTTGCATAATATTTTGCTAATGATCCATAGTGGCGAGCTCGATTTTCATTACCGCATCGCCGCGCGACAGCAGCAGCAAACTGATACGCTGATGGATTTTCGGCATCGAAGCGAATTGCCTGAACTGCTGCACGCAGTGCGGAGGCACATAGACGTGAATCCTCAGCAGCGAGGCGGGCCATCGCCACCGTTTGGAGGGCTTCTTTCTGACGTAGCTGCCAGAATGCAACTTGCTCATCAATCGTATACTCAGGCACCGAATCATACTCCGGCAGAAAAGGCCCGCCACATAACAACTCAGCCTCATCAAGGACGGCGAGCCGTCCCACCAGATCGCCACAAGTCTCAAGCTGCAGCGCCTGCAGCAGCAGATCTTCGAGGTAATCGCCGTCGGTGAACCAGCTTTGGTCGCGTGTCAGCATTACGCAACGATCATGCAGATGAAAAGCTGTATCCATCTCCCAGTTGCGCAGCATTGTTTTGATACCCGAGACGATATTATGCGTACCAGTGAGATCGATCAACGTTTCACGGCGCACGAGCTTATCGCGTTTAGCGATCACATGGGCGAAGCCATTTCTTAATTTTTCAGCTCCTACTCCAGCGCCTTTCCAGGTCAGCCGCGCTGCATGCTTAGTTGCCTCGAATGCGCCAAGCGTGCGGATGTAAACTGCGTGTAACGAAGAGTGCGATCTCAAAACCGCGCCATTGCCATCGCTCATGGTGTTCTCCCTTCAAGGTGTTATTACACCTTTGATCAGGCACCGTTCGAAGGTAGCGACATGTACAGCAGACATTGCGCTAGGGTTGCCCAGGGTCGTAAACAGGCATCAAAAGCTGAGTTGTTGTCACAAAGCGCATCAGAGAGAAGTCGAAGAATCGAAAAGGCGCTGTGAAGCGCCCAGCTAATCGCGAAGAAAATTGAAGCTGCCTTATGAAACAGCGTGGCGCGCCGGAGCGGCAGAGATGCGGCCCAGGTTATAGGCTGATTGCACATGATCATGCGTTTGTGGCAGACAGTCAGCTACGCTACCGTCGCCAGATTGATACCACTGCCTCATACCAATCCCATCTAAATAACCTGCGCCAGTGCACTTCAGTGAGACGATCATAGGGTATCCTCCGCATAGAGTCAATCGGCATTTTGAACAAATTTAGAATGGTGTGAGCTGGATAGTATTTCTTCAAGCTTTTCTGGAAGAATTATAGAAGAAAGTGCCAGAGCGGGGTACACCGGGTGACATTTGCCCACCACAGTGCAAATGAGCGAAGTATCCAGCCGTGCCTGGTTACTATTACTTGCCAAACGAGTTCAGACTGGCATCCATCCAGTCGGCTGAAGGATTTGGAGCGAGTGCGCGGGTGAGTGCGCAGTTTGCTCGCGAAGGTCATCGAGTACCATTTGTATTTGATTACGAAACTGCACATCACCAGTTGTGTCCAGGTCATGGAGCTCACGATAGGTCATCACCTTGATTGCGCCGCTAACTGTAAGCGTAATATTCTTGCCATCAGAACTTTGAATAGCCAGCGGAACCGCGCGCACTTGGTTAGCGATGCGCTTTGCAAATGCGCAAGCCTGATCGCAATCGCAATTATGCAGTATGACCAACACATGATCGTTCTTAAACCAATAGTCGCGAGTATTCGGTACAATCTTTCGGATGGCTTTCCGAACGTGTAGCTGCGCCTCGAGTGGCACAGCATCAACGCTTCGCGATTGGACATTTTGTCGGTAGCTATCAATATCGAAGAGTATCAGGGCAATATTGGTTGCATCGGCATTCGCATCATTGACCAGGATCGTGCCCCACAGGGCTTGCAGATCGTCAACCGCTTCCTGGAAATCGCGGCCGTGTGGATCGAGGCTGTCGAACCAGCGTGTAATTGCGTCCATTTGCTCGTGCAACATGCGGTCATGTGTTTTTCGCAAACGGGTCAGCCACCAGCGTCCAAGTTGTTCGCCGAGAATGCTGCCGAGGACGAGTGCAAAGTATGCATCTTCGCCCCGCAGGGCTAGCTTTGGACTTTGCGATGCCAGGTACAAAACACCCACCGGCGAAACACAGCCGCTTGCTATGAGTGGGACGGCGAGCGCCGCCCGGCTATGCTCTTCGAGCGCATAGGCTACCCGAGAATCGCGGCGTGTGTCGCTCGAATAAAATGGCTCCCGCAGATTATAGGCCCGGCCACAGAGCCCTTGTCCATCGCCGCTCAAGTTGAGCTTCACCTGCGATACAAGCTCACCAGGATAGTTGTAATCAGCCAGCATATTGAGCGTTGTTGGGCGCTCAAGACTGTTTGGAATGAGCAGGGCAGCTGCACACTGCTCGGAGTTGCAGAAGCTCAAGTCGGCGATTGTCTTCAACAACGTGCGATACATCTGCTGCGAATGCTCAATTTGAAAGCCATCCGAGCGATAGCGGTAACTTTTCACGAGCGAGCTGCTAACAAACGGCTCACGCAATCGCTCGCACATCGTTAGTATTCTGTCGATAAGCGCGCTCCGTTGTTGGCTGAGGCGTAAAGGCGACGCTGGAGGCTCGCCCTCTACACCTGCAAGGATCAGCCACATCACCAAATGCTGGTGTTGCGATGGCCAATAGCAGCAAAAACGATGATGCGTGCTTAGCGGAATATCCCAGGCATCATCGCGGCTATAGAGCAAAATAGTACTATCGTTTCGTACGCTTGTCTGATACAGGCCTGGATTACCTGCTACAGTATCCGGTTCAAAAAGCGCAGCTCGATCAAGCGCGATCAGCATATCCTTTGGCCGCTTGCACAGCGAGCGGCCAATCTGCTGAACTGTTGCTGGAGTCGACTCGCGCACATCAAAAACCAGAGCTCGCCCTGGCAAAACAACGCCCACTACGCGCAGAGAGGGTGCGCACACGACCAAGCGATCTACGCACTCAGCATCGCTGCTCTGGCAGATGGGTGCCAGCTCTGCTTGCACCGCATCGATCAGCTGGCTCATGAGTCTGGCAAGCAGAAAGCCATCGGCAACAGCATCACGCTCACCCTCCACCAGATCGCGCAGCGAATCCGGCCGACCAAACTCGAGGAGATCGCGATGGCGCGTGACAAACAGTGCTGCTGCTTGCGGGCGATACCCATACTCTTTGACCAGCAGACCAAGCGCATACAGGCAGCGCAACTCGCCAAGGGTGTACATCCGGTTCGTGCCAGTACCACTAGCCAGCTTAGTTGGCTTCAGTACACCCAACTCTTCAAAGTAGCGTATGCGTGTTTCCTCGAGTTCGGTCAGCTCACGGGCGCGCCCAATACTGACGGTAAGTGCATCGCGCCAGCGTTCGGCGCGCTGATGCGTGCGCTTGACCAGCTTCTTAAGGAAGTCATCGTGCGGCTCGGCTGGCGTTGCTTCGTTATCCTCTGGTGCTAGGCGTTCTGGTTGCGGTTTCTCATATGATGAAGTACCATTTGCGATATACCTGCTTGACGGCATATGGGCCACCTCTGGCATTTATAATTAAGCCGCCCGTCCAGGCGTCGTGAGAGACAACGCCGGAACGGGCGAAAGCAACCCGCGGTACCCTCCTACCTGGCGATCGACATAGACGCGATAGGCCACTGTGCGCGCATAACGTGCACGGCGCCGCCAGTTCACCGTGAGGCTTGCCCTGGTCACTCCAACAGTGAGAATGGCGGCCGGGCAACTTCGGCTTGCACCGATCCCAAAGTCCCTGTTTGCTATGTGCCGCCCGAAAGCTACCCCAACATCATGGAGAGCGATGAAACATTTTCACGTCTTGGCGGCAGTATAGATGACAAGCCGGGTGAAGTCAATGATACTTTTGAGTAAAGTGATAATGCTCGCAGGCAGGCACCAAATAAAGCGTGGCAGGCTGCTACGCGCTGCATGATAGTACCTCTATGCCTACCTGAGTAGTACTTTGCATCCATCTGGTCGAGCGTCGGTTGTCTATCCGAGGCTTCAGCCGCTGGGATGCCCATCAGTTCATTGCCAAGCTCATGCATCAGCCGCAAATTAGCCGAGCAGTCGTTAATGATGCGCACGAGGACATATAACATAAACGAGAGCAAGATTAGCCAGAGTGCGTCACTTGCGCTAGCATAGACCACCGATGCATAAACATAAATTTGCGGCTGCTGCAACAGTGCGCCTTTTCTTTTGCCCCATCTGACTACGCGCCCAGCCGGTTTCTCTTCTACCTGTCTCTACCCGTCATAAGTGCTTGTCACAGGAAGTGCCGATTGTACCACCGCGTCAAGGCAGGTTGCGCGCGATGCGCTTGCTCTTCGGCCTTGACCTGCGGTGGTGAGCTGATTCCGGCCTGTGACAGCACAACGATTGTACATACCAGTAGATCTTCAAGCAATACAGTGCCCGTGGAGCGAAGGCCATCCACAGGCGCTTTTTGTAACCCGTATGAGAGGACGCGATGAGTAGCGAACGCCCTTCTACGCATGCTGATGGCATGACTTCGCATTTTCACGCTGACGACGCCGATCCCGATATTTTGCCGAGCCTAGTCCCACTCGACTGCGAGGACTTAGCCGACACCTTCCGCATTGATACGCAAGGAGCCTTCCGTAGACTAATAGCCCTTACACCAACGCAACACAATCTTCAGCACGGGCATACGCCGCCTATCTCAATCAACGGCACAGCCTCAATCTTGACATGGACGGCATCCTGGCAGGCTGGCAATGCCACATCGAACATCAATGGCGTACCGCATAGGACGACCTCGCCAACAAACCAGACGGAGGACAAGCATCATGATACGTACGATCCAGACTACCTATCGCTACCGACTGCAGCCCACTGCCCAACAGGAAGCGTTGTTTCGACAATTCGCAGGCGCGCGCTGCTTTGTGTGGAATTGGGGGCTTGCTCGCAAACGCGAATACTATCAGGCTACCGGCAAGACCCTCTCCCACAACGCGCTAAGTCGAGAGCTTACTGAGCTCAAGTGCCAGCCCGCAACGACTTGGTTATGCGAAATCTATGCTCAATCGCTCCAACAGGCGCTGCGTGACCTGGAGCGTGCCTTCCAAGCGTTCTTTCGCCGCGTCAGAACTGGCGCACCGAAAAAAGGATACCCCAAGTTCAAATCGAAGAATACCGATCCCCTAAGCTTTCGACTATCACAGCATGTACAGATCGAAGGCGAGTTCGTACATGTTCCCAAAATTGGGCGAATCAAGGCGATTATCCATCGTCGGATTGAGGGAGTTACCAAAAGCGCGACGTTCAAACAGGCACCAGACGGACATTGGTGCGTCTGCCTAGTCGTCGAGCAACTTGTACCCGAGCAGCAACCCCGGCCGGTTCAATCATATGTCGGTGTGGATGTGGGCCTCAAAACACTTGGCGTGCTATCGAACAGTGAGATGATCGCAAATCCACGCTTTTATCGCACGCAGATAGGCAAGCTGGCTCGAGCCCAGCGCGCGTTGTCGCGCAAGCAGAAGGATAGCCGCAATCGCGGCAAGGCGCGGCGGAAAGTTGCCTGCATCTACAATAAGATTACCAATCAGCGCAAAGACTTTCTTCACAAACTCAGCATTGACTTAGTGCGCCGCTTCAACCTCATCTCAATCGAGGATCTGAGCGTCCGTGGACTTGCGAAAACCAAGCTGTCTACGAGCGTGCTTGATGCGGGTTGGGGCATGTTTCGCTCATTCCTTACGTACAAAGCTGACCGGCACGATCAGCACCTGCTCATCATCGGGCGCTTCTACCCCTCTAGTCGACTGTGTCCAAACTGTGGTGCGATCAACACCAACCTCACGTTAGCTGATTGCATTTGGACATGTGAGTGCGGTGCCATTCGCGACCGCGATCTCAACGCGGCGCGCAATATTGACACTGAAGGATTGCGCCTGTTCGATGAGCAATACGTTACCGTGGGATACACGGAGACGCAAAACGCGTGTGGAGTTTCGGTACGTCCTCCGACAGGAGGCGCGAAATGATGAAGCACGAAATCGCCGCTTTCGGGCGTACGGTATATAACCACGGTACCAGTATGCGCATCCTACTGGAGAAGCTGGAGCCAGAGGAACGCGCCCAGCGGCAACCGAAACTGATCTGCACCACCGACGCAATCGGCGAGATCGCGGCCGAGAACGAGGCCCGCCAGGTGACCGATGAGCTGCGCCCGATCTGGGAGACCTACCGGCACCTCTACTTGTCGGAAGATTTGGGGCGTATGATGCGGGCGATCGTCGAGGGGATTCCAAACACCATTCGCACCCGGAAGGGTGGCACAGTCTATTTCGTCCCTGCGAGCAAGAAACCGACGCTGCTCGCATTCAAGCAGCTGATTGAGGCGCTGCCGATCGACCCCGGCAGCGCGTACATGCCACACCTCATTATGGTGCCGATTGTAGACGAGGCCCACGCTAGAGAGGAGCTGGCCCGTGCCGTGCATATCGGCTTTGTGGCCGACCTCGAGGCACTCGACAAAGATTTGGACGACTTACGCCGCAAGGTCAAGCACGTCAGCCCCGACGCCATCGCCCGGCGCCTGGAGAAGTTCAGGGCCGTGCGCGATCGGGCCAGAACCTACGCGACGCTACTCAGTCTGCAACAGGAGACGATCGCCGAGAAGATCGACGCGCTGCACCAGAAGGCGACGGCGATGCTCACGGAGAGCGAGGACGAGCAGCTGCCGGAAGCGCCCGTATCTGGCACCGCCGTGCCACGGCAGGAGCCGGCCAGGCGCAACGCGCCGGCGACCGCCGGCTTGGTCGACGACGATCCCGACGCTGCGTTCTAGATTTCCTCTATCGACCAGGGACAGAGATTTTGTCCCTGGTCTCGAACTCGCTCACTGAATCCACCTGGTGCCATAACTGGCCGCAACAGAAGGTCAACACAATGCCACCAACTGATTGGCGCGTCGAATTCTTTCGGCGCGCATTTTTGCGCCATGCGCCACGGCGCTATGCTTTGATGCTCACACCCAATGAGGCTCAACGCCGGGGACAGAAGTACATGGAGCGGCGCGGAGCGATCACCGACACGATGATTGTCCGTCACCTCACCGGCGCGATTACCCTGGCTGCACCGGCCGCCAGCGACAACCGCGCGCACCTGCTGCCCTTGGACATCGACGCCGGCGGCATCGAGGCGATTCACGCCCTGATAGCAGAAACGAAAGTGCGCGATCTATGGGCCTTCGGACAGTACTGCCTGCGGCAAGGACTGGCTGAGGAAGTCCAGCGAGGATATGTGTGGCTGCCCTTCGATAGAATGGTAGACGCTGCGCGGCTCCAGGCGCTGGGTGCGGGGCTAATCGCCGCTATCAGTCAACCGGGATGGAAGATCGAGCCACGCGCGATCCACGCGGTGACCCGGCTGCCACTCGCCCGACATAGGCACACCGGACACTTCGGCGACCTGGTGATCGGCGATCAGCGCATCAACATCGACCGGGCTCCCGCCGGCGCGCTCGCTGAACTCTACTCCGTCTATCGCGAAAACCTTAGCGCCAGCCTCCCCAAACTCCCGACCTTCCCGCAGCCAGCAACCACATCAGCTCACTCGCGGAACGGCGAGGGAATAACCATCAGCCAGTACAACCAGGCCCACGACGTCGAGGATCTGATTCGGTTCTATGGAGCCCGGCCAGCTAGGCGGTGTGGGCTGTTGTATTTCTGTCCTTTCCATCGGGACGAGCACGCTAGCCTAGGTGTTTATCGGTACAATGGACGGCGTTATTGCCGATGCTTCAGCGCGCACAGCGATTGTCCTCTAGCGAAGCACAGCCGGAATGACGCTTTTAATGTTTACTGTATTGGCGAAAGGATTGATGCGAAGGAGGCACTGCGACGGCTGAATGCTCGCTAACATAGTGGCAGCAACAAGACTATTCATTCTGCTCTCAATCCAGTATGCAGACAATTGGTGGTAGGCAGCGCTATGCTGCTGTACGCTTTAGTTGTGACGCCTGTTATGGTTGCGCTGTTTGCTGCTGCTGTTATAATGCTTGGCTGAGTGTATGGATAGCATCGAAGTATCTGCTGTGCGCCGACTAGGAAGGGGCCGAGGCTACGTAGCGAGAATAGTCTGAAGGCTCATCTGACAAGCTTTTACACACCAGGAAATAAGATTTTACGAAAAGATTGCCAATTTTACTGACCAGACAGGTGCTTTTCATGTAGCCAATTTGTAGCCAAGCCCATCAATACTGGTAAACGAATGTGGAAAGGGTGGATTCTTAAAACGCATTGGAAAGCCAAGAAAGACACCTGTGGATAGTTGTGGAATGCCACAGCTCGAACTTAAAAACCGTTGGACTAATCATCCGTACGGGTTCGAGTCCCGTCTCCGGCACCACAGCAGAATGCGGAATCCCGCGCTCTCCGTCAGGGGGCGCGGGTTTTGTGTCTGGGGCTGACTGAGTAGTAGACTGAGTAATAGGCGCTGATGCTCCCCGCAGCTTCTGCGAGAGCCCGGCAATGGCTCCGGTCTTGGACTCATCGAGCGCGTGGGCGTAGATCGTCGCAGTTATCGCCGGCGAGCTATGGCCCAGGATTTTCGAGACGGTTACGAGCGGTACACCATCGGCGAGCATCAATGTTGCTGCGGTATGCCGGAGGTCGTGGAAGCGGATGTCGGGCAGCTCCAACGCCTTGAGCGTGCGCTTGAAGTGCTGTATCAGGTCGGAGCTGTGAACCGGGGCTCCCGTCTCGGTCACGAAGACCAGGTTCAAGGTGTTCTTCCACTGGCTGCTCCGCTCTATCCAACTCAGCGTCACAGATGCAGTGTGTCGTCGGCTACAGGCATCGCCAACGTTGTTGTTACGGCCGCACCAACCGTTCCGCCCGCGATGATGCCGATCCTGCATTGCCGGTCGGTCAAGCGGAGCGTCCGGCGTCCCCACGGTGCAACAACCGTTGGCAAACGCTCGGTGAAAATGCGGCGTGAGCAGGTGGCAGTGGTGCAGAAGAACTTGTGCACATGGAGTTGAAGCCGGATGGCTTGATCGGCTCAAGGCAGATCGGCGATGGTGCGCGTGTAGTGGCTATGCAAACGCGTCATCGGCTGCTGACAAGTCGGACAGGCGGCGGTATTTTGGACGGTTGCGACAACCACTGTAAAGCCGCCCGTTGGCTCAGCCATTATGGGATCAAGGCGCAGCGCCGTGGCGTCAGGAAGCAGAAAACCAGGATCAAAGGCCATTGCCCGGAATACCTCCAAGAATACGTTGCCTTGTAGTATATCCGTTCGATGGAGGAATCACCAAAAAGCTCGGAAGAGCCGTAGAATTGACCCAGATCGCTGGTGAGAATTGACCCATCCCTGCGAGGGCTTACACCCTCCCGAGCCGTGCTTGTGGAGAGGTGCAGATGCTGAGGAGACAGACCGTGCACACCATTCGTGACCTGGCCTCGCAAGGCCGTCACCGGCGTGATGCCTACCTCGCCGATTTGGAGACCCGCTAGGCTGCTCTGGAGCCTCGTACCTGGCTATTGCCCCGACGGAGATCTTTTTTCATCCAGGCAGTGACGGTGTTGCGTGAAACGCCAAACGTACGCTCGATACCGCGCAAACTGCTACGCTCGTGCAACGCCTTGAGGATCTCTGAACGCCGCTCTTCGGAATAGCCGTTCGGCGACGGATTTTCCCGACTCTGCCGTCCACAAGCACGACATTTATAGCGCTGCTTTCCGTTGGAGGCGCGCCCATTGCGAACGAGTTGATCACTCCCACAGTGGACGCAATGGAGTGTGAGTGTCACCATCTCAGAGTATCCTTTACACACGACGTTTAGCATATCGTCTGTAGTATATCCTATCCCCCGAGATTACGCCACTACCGTCGATAGCCAGAGCCAGGCTGACCCACAGTTCCGGACGCAACGCCTATACACCTGGCTGACCACCGCAGCTGACTCAAGACAGTAGCTTTTTTCAGAAAATTGACATTCACAGCAAAACCAGATGAACCGCATCAACACGATCGTTTATGCGGTAATATTACCGTATGTGCCGATTCGCAGGTAATATGCACAAGCCCTGTTAGTATTGACGTTTAGACTATCCCTAGGCACCTGCTACCGTGCGCACGGCGCGCCCTGAGGTTGTGATGGTCGTGATGCGAACCGATTGTGTGGTCACGTTACCCCGCCGGTGCGATTGGCGAGGCCCTGGTGCCGCGTTTTCGACGCTTTTTCGCATGCGGCGGCGTCTTGCGCACCACCGCATGCCGTTCGGCGCGCTTGACGTGTGCGCCGTGCGCCCGCCCTGGCGCTTTTCCGCGCAATTGGGGCGGCGGGGCCGGGGTGCCAAGCTGCCCAATAAAGCGGCCCATCGCCCGCCGCACCTGTCGTGGCGTGATAATCAGCCGGCGCCGTTCCCACGGCCGCCGCTCGGCCACCACCCAGTTGCGCGCCAACACCAGCTCATTGCGCACCACATCCGTCCAGCGCTGCATCTGCTCCGGCGTTTGCAGCTTCGGGGCATCCCACAATAGATTCTGCTTGTCAAACCGATAGCCATGTTCCTGGCTAAACCGACGCGGGTAGTATGTTACCAACTCATCCAATGGCGGCAGGGCAGCACCGCGCCACCAAAACCAGGCCTCGCGGCGATCCCGCTTGCTGTCGGGGGCCTGCGGGCGCACGATCTGGCTCGCAGTGAGCGGCACCGCGCGGGCTTTGCGGCTGTGCAATCCGGTCCAGCAGCGCACCTCGATCGGCTGCCCGCGCGCATCCTGCCCAGACCACGTCGCAGCTGGCGCACCGTGGGTGCTCGGATCACTGCCTTTGAAACGTGGCCTATCCTTGCACGGCGCGCCGCGCTTGCCAGTTCGCGGGGGTGCCGCACGATAGAGCACTTGG
>JAFEAS010000149.1 GCA_018266315.1 Chloroflexi bacterium SZAS-1
TGCGGGCCACTACGTAAATCCTGTCATTGAGGGGTATTCGTTCATATGGAAATGAAAACAGAGTACTACAACTGGCACCAGCCAGATCAGACGCGCGGCGATATTCTGCGCGCTATTCGCAATGCTGAACAGGTTCTCGACCTGGGATGTGGCACCGGCTGGATCGTACAGGCGTGTCGGAGCGCGGGTATTGCAAGTGTGGGGCTTGATATTGATCTTCATGCCCTCCAACTTGCCCCGAATCCTGAGCCGCTCGTGTGTGGCTCGGTTACCGAGTTGCCCTTTGCCTGTGAAGCGTTCGATGCAGTCGTGGCGAAAGATATTCTTGAACACCTTCTCCATCCTGGGCAGGCTATCAAGGAGATCTGGCGCGTGCTGCGACCCAATGGTGTGCTGTGGATCTCAACCCCGCATGCGGGTAGTCGGCGCTTTTACGACGATTACACCCATGTTCGCCCTTTCACGCTTCAGTCGTTGCGCTCGCTGCTCGATGATTACGGCTTCACGCTACATACATTCTTCTATAGCGGCGCCTGGCCTGGAATGGGCTGGTTTTCGCGCCGCCGGGGGTACGATGGCATCGAACCAATTGTCAAGATGGCCGCACGTATGGGTTTACGCCGCGATAACATTCACGTTATCGCATTCAAACGATAGATGAAGGGCGTAGAACCATATGAGCGATAGGATTATTGTGTTATTGCCTGGCCTGGCAGCGCACGGCGGGATACAGCGTTTCAACCGCACCTTCTGCAAAGCGCTAACTGCCTATGCCAAGCAGCGCCACGCCGATATTGAGGTTATCACGCTCCATGATCCGCCGGGGTGGTACGACGAGCGCTACCTTCGGCAGCCGGTCACTGGGTGTAACGGGCGGCCATGGCAATTTGTGCGCCGCGCGCTTGCTGCGCTGGCCCAACCGCACCAGCTCGTCATTGTTGGGCATGTTGATCTTGGCCCGCTGGTAGTACCGGCCCAATTGCTTTACCCGCGCGCACGTGTGCTTACCTTAACCTATGGCATCGATGTTTGGCGGCGACTCGCCTGGCATAAGCGCGTAGCACTTCAGCGCGCTACCCGTGTCTGGGCGATCAGTAATTACACGGCTACGCGCCTGGGTGCCGAGCAGCAGGTTGCACAGCAGGCAATTGAAATCGTGCCTATCCCGGTTGACCCTGATTTCGTGGCTCAGCTTGCGGCATGGCAGGCGGTACACCAGCAGCCTATTCGGACACGCCTGTTAAGCGTCGCGCGGTTACAGTCGGTTGCCGAGCGGAAGGGAATTGATGCGGTGATTACTGCCCTCTCGGAGCTTCGGCTGAAGGTGCCGGATGTAACCTACACCATTATTGGTGATGGTAACGACCGCCCGCGCTTAGAGCAGTTGGCGCGGCAGCACGACGTAGCCGATATTGTCACGTTTACCGGCCGTGTGACCGACGAGCAGCTGCTTGCCCACCTGAATGGAACGGATGTATTCGTGTTGCCAAGCCGTACCGAAGGGTTTGGTATTGTATTTATTGAAGCAATGGCATGTGGTAAGGCGGTCGTAGCTGGGGCGCATGGTGGCAGCCCCGAGGTGGTTGAAGATGGCGTGACGGGCAGGCTTGTGCCGCACGGCGACCAGCAAGCACTCATCACCGCACTGAGCGATTTACTGCTTGACGATGCCCGACGTAGCGCGATGGGGAATCGTGGCCGAATGCGCGCGGCAGGAGTCTATAGCTACCAGCAATTTAGCCTACGCCTGGCACAGACGCTTGATGCGCTACTTGAGCATAATCATATCACTCAGGGTCGTGGGAAAGTGCGCTTATGAGTACGCCTGCTATCTTCTGTGCGATTATGCTGCTTGTAGTCGGGCATTGCCTTGTGCGCAGCTATTTTTTGCTGCGCTATGGGTGGGCTGGCGGCGATACCTACTATCATTTTGTCCTGGCGGAGCAAATTCGCATAGCTGGTATTGCTCAGCTGATCAACAAGCGATTTGTCGTGCCCGAGGCGGTGGATTACCCGCCACTGCTCCCGTTTCTGCTTTCGCGCATGCCTCCAGGGTACGTGCGCCGCTTCCAGTATATAGCGCCCCTGAGCGATACGCTGACATTGATTGTAGTGATTGCTGCGGCATATTGGTGGTGGAATCCAGGAGCTGCGCTGATAAGCGGGCTGGTATATAGCCTTACTCCTTATACCTTTGATATGGCGTATTCACTAAATCCGCGGCCCATTGGCAACCTGTTTATGAGCCTGGTACTGATCGCCTTGGTAAGCCCTGCGCCAGGTATATGGCCTATTGCGCTCGCTGCTGTATGCGGCTGCCTCGTTCTGTTAACGCATCGCCTGACCGCCCAGAGTTTTGCTGCCTGCCTGGCGATATTTGCTCTTTTTAATGTCGGGTATGCCATCGGTGTCACGGCGCTTGCGGTTGGGCTGGCAGTACTTGTTTCGCGCAGATTGTATCTAATAAGCATGAAAGGGCATATATCGTTTTTACGCGCAATTGGCTTCGCGAAATGTTCAGCCGTGAATTTCTACAATAATTTTATTCGTATTGTCAGCGGCAATCCATACATTCTGCTCATCGTGGGTATGGGTATCTGGGGGAGTGTATTTGATCTCCAGCGGCAAATTTTGGCCGCCTGGGTGATGACGCTGTTGTTACTCGCCCAGCTATGGCCGTTTGGCGAAGGCGATCGCCATTTTGCAAACGCTTCGAGCAGTGTTGCCTTGCTGATTGGTGGTAGTGGCGCTGGCGGGTATGCCTGGGTATTGGCGGCGCTTGGTATGGCGTGTGGGATTATGCTCATTGGCGCGAAAATGTACGCTTACCCACGCCTTGCCGCCCGTGGGGCAGGAACACTGGTTATGCCAACGCTACGCGAGGGCTGTGCGGTTGTTCGTGCGGTATACCAGCACGCTGACCGCCCACTCATCCTGGTGTTACCGCAATCGCTGAGCTATCAGGTTATGTATTTTGCCGATGCCCGTGTGGTTCTGGCAAGCGGCGGCACAGGCGCGGGCCTAGCCTATAACTGGGATTTGAGTGCGCGTCTCGGCCAGTTTGGGTTGAATGGCCTGAGGGACGAAGAACAGCCCGATGTTGTCATGTTCCTCGATAGTGTGCGTATCGAGCTGCCACACGCGCAATGGCAGCTGTTGTTTCAGCGTGGTGGGCTTTCAATTTATTGGCGCGTGGGGATGTCCATCCAGGCACAAGGCCATGTCGGCGCTTGTACCTGTGCTGTGCTCAGCAACTAAAAGAGGAATATCATTATGCGTACTGCTGCAACACATCACGCTATCGATAATCGCCCACAGTGGGTGTTATGGGGCGTACTCTTCGGTGTTATGCTTGCCGAGCTGCTCACCTCGCTAGTGGATCCTCAGGTTGGGCTAGTGGCACACGCGGCGCTGCTCGTGGGTCTTACCCTCTACGGCGCACTCGGGCGGCTCGATGCAGCCCGCAAGCTCGCGCTGGCGCTAACCCTGGCGCCGCTGATTCGTTTGCTTTCACTGGCGCTGCCGCTTGCGCGCTTTCCGCAGCTCGCGTGGTACCCAATGGTGGCGGTACCGCTATTTCTTGCGGCTGGTCTGCTTATTCGGCTGCTTGGCCTGTCGCGGCAGACGCTCGGGCTGCGCGTGGGCAGCCTGCCACTACAGCTGATGCTAGTTGGGGGCGGCTTAGGTCTCGGCGCGCTCGAATATACAATCCTCAAGCCTGCGCCACTACTCAATAGCCTCGCGCCCGATGCGCTCTGGCTACCCGCGCTAAGCTTGATAATCTGCACTGGCCTGAGCGAAGAGCTGATCTTTCGTGGGCTGTTACAGCCTGTGGCGATGCCTGCACTAGGGCGCTGGGCAATTGCCTACGTGGCCTTGCTATTTGCTGTGCTGCATATTGGTTATCTCTCGGTGCTGGATGTTGTGTTTGTTTTTGCCGTGGGTTTGGTATTTGGCTACATTGTGCGCCTGGGTGGCTCGATCTTGGGCGTATCGCTAGCGCATGGCCTCACGAACATAACGCTATTTCTGCTGCTACCCTATGCAGCGCGTAACCCGGGCGCACTAGCGAACGTAATGCCCTGGGTGGTTGCGGCTGGCTCAAGCGTGGCGATTCTGGCTATTTATATGCTGATACTGCGCACGCTAGTACAACAAGCTGCGGTTGCCCCTCACATACCAAGCTGGGGGAATATACGCGAGCAGCGCCGCCGTGCTGGCCTGGCCTATATCGATCTGGCTGAGCGTACCGGTATTTCGGTACGTACCCTGGCCGAGATTGAGCATGGGTTACGTTTGCCGCAGCCTGAGCAGATCCAGCTAATTGCTAATGCGCTTGGCGCAAGCTAATTGCCATGTGTATGCATGTAGTATCGCTGACATCTTCTTTTAATCTTGATCGCTATCTATTTCCTATGTTGCAACGTTATACTCATCGATACTGCATGAATTGAACGCAAGCGCAGCCCAGGAGGTGAATGCCCATGATTACGACTGTTACCACTACTACGACCACTGTGATAACAACAGCGGCTGCAGCGTCGTTTGCTTTGATTGCTATTCTTACGCTGATCCTCTTACTGATTCAGAAAGAAATTATTGGTGGCATTGCGGGCGAACGCGCGCGGCGTCTGAGTCGTGCATTGAATATTGCAATTGTGCCTTTGCTCTTAGTGTTTGTGGTCACGGTCGCGTTCAAAGTCGCCGATATATTACGCTAAGACGCCCTGAAATATTCGGCAAGGCCCGTCGGC
>JAFEAS010000014.1:0-3011 GCA_018266315.1 Chloroflexi bacterium SZAS-1
GGGTTTTTGGCCGGGCAAGTAGCGCTATTTATCCGGCCACTGGTGCCGCAAGGCCGCTGGCATGCCTACGTGTCGGCATTGAGCGACGAGCAGGGCTGGGAGCTACTACACACGCTGATAGAGCGCCGCGACTGTTGACAAACGATCTCTTTTGGTTTAGACTTCAAGCCATGTAAGGCGTAATGCTGTAAAGAATTGTAGCGGAGTCCGACGGTGGCATTATCTCCTGAATCGCTGCTACTGTTAATCGTCGTACTGCTGGTTGTTATTCTTACCCTCTTGCACCATGCGCGTGCTACGGCTGCAAAACAACCGTTGATACGCCGCCCAATCAAAGCGCTGGATCCGATCCGGAGTGCATTGGCGCGTGGCGCGGAAACTGGCCGCGCGATTCACCTTTCGCCTGGCAGCGGTACAATTGGCTCGCGCGCAAGTACGGTTGAGACGGTGGCGGGCCTGTTAGCTGCCGAGCGCGTTGCTGGCGAGGCGGCGCTGAGCGGCGCACCACTGATTACCAGTAGTGGCGATGCTGTGGCGCACCTGGCATTGCGCGGCGCAGTGCGGCAAGCGTACCAGCGCGCCGGTATGGGCCAGGATTACGACCCTGCCGATGTCCAGCTTCTGGCACACCAGGATGCGATGGCCTATGCGTCGGGCATGGCTACGCTGTATAGCCGCCAGAAGCTCGAAGCGAGCCAGATGATTGGCGGCTTTGGGCAAGAAGTGCTGCTGGCCAGTGAGTATGGTGCCCAACAGGGTGTGCCGCAAGTGGGCGGGGCAACCAGCACCACCGCGCTGCCGTTGCTGTACCTCAGCACCGATGCGACCCTCATCGGCGAAGAGATTTATGCTGCCGAGGCATACCTTTCGCGCGCCACCGCCCCGCATGCCCGCCTGCGTACAATCGATACTTTACGTACCGTCATCATCGTGGCAATTGTCATTTTGCTGCTCCTTGCGGCAGCTGGTATTCAGCTGCCATTCTAGTGTTCTGCTGTGTAACGAGGCTCTAGCGTGTCGTTCTTACGAGACCCCAAGCGTTTTCTTGCAACGATTATTGCTGGCGCAGCTGGCTTGATTATCCTGCTCGACTTTGCCGGGGCGGTGCCAACCATCGCGGTTGTGTCACAGCTATTGCTGGAATGGGCGGCGCTTCTGGCCGTTTTGGCGCTGCTGGTGGGCCTGCTGAGTGTGGTGGGCAGCCATCTGCGGCGCGTATTAAACCGCCAGCCCGATTGGATCTACAGCCTGGCGCTGCTTCTGGCGATGCTGGTGGTAATTATTTTTGGTACAGTGATAGGCCCAACCAGCGGTGGCTATACCTTATTCCCAAGCAGCCTGGTTGAGCAGCCGATTCGAGATATATTTCATGCCGTTTACGAACCGCTTGCTGCGTCGTTCCTGGCGCTGCTGGCGTTTTTTAGCTTAAGCGCAGCCCTGCGCGCACTACGCCGCCGCACCGCCGATGCGCTCGTGATTGTGATTGTGGCAGCGCTGGCGTTGGCGTTGAGCGCATTGCCCCAGCTGCAAACCCTACCAATCTTGGGGGAAAGCATTCGCTGGCTTTCTGATTATGTGGCGCTAGCGGGTGCGCGCGGCCTGTTGATTGGCGCAGCGCTGGGTGCAGTGGTTGCCGGCGTGCGTGTGTTGTTAGGTTTTGATCAACCCTATCTTGATCGCTAAGAATCTATCTGAAGAGCGAACTGAGTATGCAGGCGCTTAATGCCGCAGTGTATTCGCCGCCAGTTCCTTTTCCGCTAGCTTCTCGATGGAGCGCCTGGTGAGCAGCGACCGAAATAACGACAACCCAAACCTGCCGTCCTGGCTGCGCGATGTGCCGCTGCCGCCGCGCCCACGTGAGGACAACGCGGCTCCTCCGCCACCTCCTGCGCCCCAACCGGGCGATGCGCTGCCTGCGTGGTTGCGCGAGCGGCCCGCTGAAGAAGCGGCGGCGATTGATGCTCCAAAGGCACCGGGCACACCCGCGCCCACCGAGGAGCTACCCGCGTGGTTGCGTGAGCTTGGCGATGAACCAGCGGCATCATCTACTACTGCGCCGCCGCCGGGCGACCAAGCGGCCATTCCTCCGGCTATTGCTGCGAATGAGCTACCGGCATGGTTGCGCGATGCTGCTCCAGCTGCGCCTGCTGCCAACACTGATACATCATTACCCGGCTGGCTGCGCGATACAGGCGATTCTGAGGCCTCGGCTCCTGCGTTGCCCGAAGCGAATGACGTTGAGCCGACGGAATTGCCAGACTGGCTGCGTGAAGTGCAGGAACGAACGCCGGCACCCGGCGAGCCACTAGCAACTTCGGCCAGCGCGCCTGCCGATACTTCCTCTGAGGCTACTATTCCAGGCTTGTTGGCAGATGTTTCAGACAATGCTGCCCCTCCTGCGCCACCACCAGCAGCGGAGGAAGCGACCCTGCCGAGCTGGCTGCGCAACGATGCGGCACCGCGTGAAACTACACCGAATGAACCAGTTCCGCCACCGGCAGCGGAGGAAGCAACTCTGCCGGGCTGGCTGCATAGCGACTCCGCGCCAGAAGTGATGCCGAGTGTGCCAGGCCCAGCTCCTGATGCAGAAGAAGATGCGTTGCCGAGCTGGCTGCGTGAAGATGGCGTTTCTGTTGCCCCTGAGTTTACTGAAAACCTGGCTCCATTTTCGTTTGATGACCCGGGCAGTGCAAGCAGCCCCTCACCAGCCTCATGGCTAGCGAATGATCTGGGTACGGCTGAAGAGTCCATGCCAACCTGGCTCAGCTCTTCCGCTACTGAAGATCGCAGTGAACCGGCCCCGGCTGATACACCATCGTGGGTACACGACCGCGCCGATTCTGAGCAGCCGCCACAGCCGCCAGTAGAGGGGGGCGCAGATGAGCAAGCGAGCTTAGGGTCGCCGGTTGAGCCGTCGGTAGCTGCTCCAGAGCCGCTGCCGGACAATGACATTCCTGATTGGCTGCGCGCTGCAAGTACGACACCGCCGCCACCGGCAGGCGATGTCCCGG
>JAFEAS010000014.1:3055-10737 GCA_018266315.1 Chloroflexi bacterium SZAS-1
GCTGCAAGACACAAGCGCGCCGCCTGATGCGCCAGCCAATGATGTACCAGCCTGGCTGCAGCCAACATCTTCAGCCGCCCCCCCTGAAACAGCTGCAGCGGTGCCGCCTGCCGACGAGCCTTTGCCCGATTGGCTGCGTGAAACGGCAGCAACAGCGCCATCACCGCCTGCCGCCGATGACCTGCCTGCATGGCTACAGGCGCCCGCGCCACCCGTGCCGCTAGCGCCACAGCCTGCCGCCGATGAATTGCCACCCTGGCTGCGCGACGATGCTGGTGCGCCATTGCCAATGGCAGCAGCACCGGGCGATGCCAACCTGCCAAGCTGGCTGCACGGCGTAAGCACCGATTTACCTGCTGCCACTACGCCAATTGCGCAAACCAGCGACAATGCTCCTATTCAGGAGGCAGCATCAGCTGCGGCGACAAACGACCTTGTTGGCGGGGTTGAGCTGCCAGCCTGGCTGCGTCCGACTGAGAGCGAGCCGCCCAAAGAGGAGATCAACGCGACTGACGCGCGTTCGCTCGATTGGCTGACTAAGCTGGGGGCACAGGAAGAAGATGAAGCTGATGCTACAGCACCTGCGGCTACCCCGCGCTTGCGCCCACCGGCTATGCCAGCGCGCTCGCCCGCTCAGGTTGAGGCGATTTCGCTGCTTCAGCAATTGGCCGCCGAACCATACCCGGCATCTGCCACCGCCAGCGCATCAGCTGTGCCAAGCATCTGGCGGCGCATTGGTGTCGAACGTTTGCTGTACGTGTTGTTGCTTATCGCTGCACTAGCTGCCTTCCTTGTGCCAGCACCTACATTTTTAGGAATAACCGACCCACCCAGCGCACCTGGCGCGCCCGAGCTGTTCGCCAAGGTCGATGCACTCACGGCGAATGATATTGTGCTCGTTGCGTATGAATGGGATGCTCGCCGCAGCGGCGAGCTGCGCCCGCTTGAGCAAGCCGTGTTCGATCACCTGATTGCGCATAAAGTAAAGCTCGTTCTCCTTAGCACCGACCCACAAGGTTCGCTGTTGCTGTATGATCTGCGCGATAAGCTGGGAGCGGCAGGCTACAAACCCAGCGGCGAAGACTATATTCTGCTTGGGTATAAGCCAGGCGCTGAGCTTGCGCTACGGGCAATTGCCCAGAACTTCCCGGCCGCACTGCGATCCGATTTCCAGGGGAATGATGCGTCGCGCAGCGTGCTCGCGACAACGCCCGATCGGCAGCTACGGCTGCAGACCATGAGCGACTTTTCAATGATTATGGTGCTTGGTGATGAAGCCGCCGATGTTCAGGGATGGATGGAGCAGGTGCGCCCAAGCGCACGCCATCCCGCTGGTAGCTATGTGCCGATGGCGTTCTTGCTGCCAGCCGAAGCCGAGCCGATCGTGCAGCCTTACCTGAATCAGCCGAATGTGCTGCATCTGGCTGGAAAACAAGGCGCGCTGGCCTATCAGCAATTGTACGGCGTGAACGGAGCTTCGCTTATCCGGGTTACTGCTGAAACCAGCCAGCAGCGCTTTAGCCTATTGTTATATCTGGCACTACTGGTGATTGGTGCGGTTGTCGTGGGGCTTTATAGTGCGGCGAACCGTGGAAGGAACCGGACGTGACGCCTGCGGTGGTGAATATCTTTGCAATTGTGCTGACCCTCATGGTGTTAAGCCGAATCTTCGGCGAAAACCCATTATTTCGCTTGGCACAATACCTATTTGTAGGGGTATCGCTTGGGCTAGCGTTTGTAGTTGCCTACCACCAGGTACTTAACCCGGCCGTGCGCGCCATAAGCACCGGGCAAGATCGCGCGATAATCTATGGCATTCCGCTGGCTCTTGGCCTGTTGCTCTTGCCGCGTATCAGCCGCCGCCAGGAATTTTCGTGGCTGGCGAATTTGCCGCTTGCGCTGGTGTTTGGGGTTGGGGCTGCCTTGGCGGTGGGCGGCGCAATTGCCGGTACGCTGCTGCCTCAAATCTTCGATACCGCCAACCGCCCACTTGTTGGCTCACCGGCGCAAATTGCTGGCGTAGTTGTGCTTGCACTCGGCACCATTATTACGCTGGCGGCATTTTATTATACAGTGCCAAGCGAAGGCCCACGTGCGCGCCTGACCGCACAGATTGCAGCGCTAGGTCATTGGCTGTTGATGGTGGCGTTCGGCTTCTTTTTCGCCAGCGCTGTGCAGAGCTACCTGAGCGCGCTGAACGAGCGCCTGGGTATGGTACTGCGCTTTTTCGGGTTGATAGCATAACGACATCGCGTGCGTGTTCGCGCGCGTTCGTCACTACGCGGTACATCTATGCCATACAATTCTGGCGCGCTATTGGTTGCCGATATTGGGAATGTGACAACGCGTGTCACGCTGATTGATATGGTCGATGGCGAAATGCGCCTAATTGGCCAGGCCAGCGTGCCCAGTACAACCGAGCCGCCATTTGAGAATGCTGTGATTGGCATCCTTGAAGCGGCGACCCAGCTGAGCGATATGACGGGCCGCCAGCTTATGCGTGATGGCAGCCTGCTCCTACCCCAAACCAACGAGCGCGATGGCATCAACTCGGTTGTGCCGCTTACAAGCGCTAGCCCACCGATGAGTATTGTGATTGCTGCGTTGTCGAATGAAATGTCGGCGCGTAGTGCCACCCGCGCGAGCCGCTCAACGTATACCACTATTCAGCAAACTATTACACTCGATGATGCGGCTGGCGGCGCGCACGACGGCGATCGCTCATGGATCGAGCGGCAGGTGCAGACGTTGATGGGCTTACAGCCCGATCTGGTTATTATCGCGGGTGGCCTCGAAGATGGCGCGCAGGATGCTTTAGTGCGTCTTGCCCATATCGTGGGACTTACCGCTTTTACCACTCGTATTGATGCCGAGGGGCAGCAACGGCAAGATGTGAACAAGCGCCGGGTGTTATTTGCTGGCAACAGCTTTGCACGCGAGCGGGTGATCGAAGCGCTATCGAGTCGCGCCGATCTACAAGTGATTGAAAATGTGCGGCCAGGGCTGGCAGCCGAGCAGCTTGAGCCTGTACGCCAGGCAATTGCAAGGTTGTATAACGAAGTAGTGTTGCCAACACTACCCGGCGCTGCGGCGCTGCGTCGGGTTAGTAGCGCACCGCTTGTAACGGGCAGCGATGCCACTGGCGTGCTGACACGGTTTGTTGCCGAGCATTATCGGCGCGCTACCTTGACGGTCGATTGCGGTTCGGCCAATACCGCCGCGTATCTGGCGAGTACCGGCCAGTATACGCCAGTGGTCTTTGGCGGTGTCGGCACGGGCTATGGCCTGGGTGGCTTGCTGACCGAACGCGGGGTTGCCGCAATTGCACGCTGGCTGCCCTTCGCTATAAGCGAGCGCGACCTGACTCACTGGCTGCTGAACAAAATGCTGCGCCCGCACCTCGTTCCGGCTTCGCGCGAGGATGTGCTGATTGAGCATGCGGTGGCGCGCGAGGCCTTGGGTCTGGCGCTAGCTGCGTTGCGCGACGAGCACCTGAATCTAGCGTATGATTATGTGCTTGCGAGCGGTGGCGTGCTTGCCAACGCCCCCCAGGCCGGCCTAGCTGCGCTGACGCTGCTCGATGCACTTCAGCCCAGCGCCGAAGAGAGCGTGCTTGCGATAGAGTTGCATCTCGATACGTTGGGCTTAGTTGGTTCCTGTGGTGCGCTGGCGTTCAGCAACCCCGATGCGGCACTGACGCTGTTCGAGCGCGACCTGTTGCGTAATACGCCACTGGCAACCTGTGTGGTAGCGCTCGGTGGCGGGCGCCCTGGTGAGGCGGCGATTGAAGCCGAGCTGAAGGAAGTTGGTGGGCAGACGCGGATCTTGACCGTCAATCACGGCGAGATTGGTCGGCTGCCGCTTGCGCCTGGCCGCCGCGCGCAGCTAACCCTGCGGCCAACCGGGAATGTGCGGATTGGCCGGAATGCTGCGGGCGAGGAAGTGGCTTCGGAGGTTGCAGCGATTAGTGGGAGCGCATTGGGTGTGATTATTGACGCGCGTGGGCGGCCACTGCGCTTGCCCGAGGAACCGGCTGGACGCCAAAAGCTGCTTTGGGAGTGGCTGGTTGCGATTGGTGCAATGCATGGCGCACTGCCTTACCCAGTGGCCGAAGTTATTCCCTCGCCACCAGTGAGCATTAGTACTGCGCCCACCACGCCGCCTGCCGCTGCCGAGAATGGTGTCGCTGCGTCGGCACCCACGCCAGCTGGCCCGCCCTCGCTGGAAAACGACCTGGAGAAGCTGCGGCAGTCGATTGAAGAGCCGAAAAAAGGTGGATTTTTGCGCCGCAAGTAATACTCTCAGGTAACAACAGGCTGCGCAGCAACTGGGGCCGACCTGATGGTCGGCCCCAGTTGCTTGTTTGAGCATCGTGGTAAGTACGCCAGAAAGAGCACATACATACAACGCGGGCTAACCTTCAAGAAATTCGTGTAGCGCCGAATGGTAGGCAGCGCTTTGTTCAACCATTGGTACGTGCCCGCACTGTACAAGTGTCTGCACCTGGCTGCCGCGTGTCAGGGCCGCTGCGGCCCGTAGCTCATCGGGGTTGACAACGCGATCGGTGTCGCCGCCGATGAAAAGGGTGGGTGCTTGCACGGCACGGAGCGCGGCTACCACCGCCGGGTCGCCAATACTCGCGATACAGGCCAGGTGCGCGCCAACGTCCATCTGCGTCAAGTCGTCGATGCCCGCCTGAAGTAACTGCCCGTCTGCGGGCATTTGGGCGACATACCAGCCCGCTACAGTCGCTGTAATCGGTGGGACGCTGAGCGTCTGTGCGGCCAGTGGGCGTAGCGGGCGCAGCCAGGGCCGCGCCAATGCAATGAGTGGCTGGCTTGCCTGAAGCATTAACGCGGCGTGGCTTTGCGCCAGGCCGAGCCATGTGCGCTCTAGTGGATTGGGGCGCACACCAAAGCTGGTAATCACCAGCCGACGTAGCCGGTCGGGTTGCTGCGCTGCCAGGCAGGCCGCTACTGCGGCGCCAAACGAATGCCCATTCAGATCATAGCGCGCCAGCCCTAGAGTAGCGGTAAATTCGGCAACCAGCTTGGCGAGCTGCACCAGGGTCGGCGCTGGATCGACTGATGGTGAGGCACCAAATCCTGGCAGGTCGATCGCATAGCAGGTGCGGCTGGCGGCCAGGTATGCTAGCGTACCCAGCCAGTAGCGTGAAGAAGCGCCCCAGCCATGAATTAAGAGGAGCGGCGGGCCATCGCCAGCTTGCCGATAGGCGAGTTCGCCCTGTTTCAGGCGAATACGTTGGAGTGGCGCGCTCGCTTCAAGCTGGGCAAGTGTGCAGGTGGTTGGCGCAGGCATGGCCTGGGTCGAAAGCTGAAGGCCACGCCCGCGCCGTAGCGACGGATGCTCGCTTGCGACTGGCTTATCGGGCTGGGTGGGCGCTTCGGGCATAGGGGAATGGGTTGAGAGCTGCAGCCCGCGCCCACGCCGCAGCGGGGTGCCTGAAGCAGCTGGTTCATTGGCCATAATGGCCCTCCAATTCATCGGCCAGTGCGGCGTAGGCTTGTGCACCAGCACTGGATGGCGCGTAGCGGTTAATCGGCTGCCCGTGCGTGGGCGCTTCTGCCAGCTTGACGTTGATCGGGATGGTGGTTTCAAATACCAGTGTACCATAGCGCTCTCGCACTTCGCGCTCGACCTCCTGACTTATATTTGTGCGCCGATCCGCCATGGTACATAGAATGCCGCCAATCTCCAGGCCGGGATTAATTTCTTGTACGAGCGCGATTGTGGTTTCGAGCTGGGGCATTGCGCGCAGTGCGTAGGCATGCAGCTGCAATGGCACAAGTACGCGGTCAGCGCTGGCGAGCGCGTTGAGCGAAAACAGCCCCAGACTTGGGGGCGGGTCGATCAAAATGTAATCGTAGGTAGCACGCGCTGTGCGTAGGGCTTTGCGTAACAGCAGCTCGCGGCCAACACGGCCAGCCAGCTCTAGCTCGGCCCCGGCGAGCTCAAGCGATGCAGGTACCAATGCTGGGCCAGCATTAGTAGCGCAGGTGGCAAAATCTAGCCCGCGCTCGGGGTTGAGCAGCACTTCATAAACGCTATATTCGAGCGTGGTTGGATCGATGCCCACGCCCTGGGTGAGATTTGCCTGGGGGTCAATATCAATTAGTAGCACGCGTCGCCCGCGCAGCGCAAGGGCTGCACCTAAGCTAAGCGCTGTGGTGGTTTTGCCGACGCCGCCCTTTTGCATCGCCAGGGCAAAGACATGGCCCATACTATGCCTCCTTCGCTGGCATGTCGTCGCGATAGCGATGATACACCAAGATGAAGTATGCACCAACCTGGGGACAGGCGAGTTACAGGGTGTGGGATGGTGGGCATGGCAGCGCGATACGTGTCGTGGGTTGGGGAAGTTTGTGACGTGCAGAGGAGCTTACAGGGCTTACATAGCTGTGGGGCGTAGCGTGTTGGTGGTATGGGCGGCGCAGCCGCCAAATATCTTTTTTATGTGGTGCCCGGCTATACCGGGCACCACATAAGAAAATCCAAGGCAGCAAACGGATTGCGCATTGTTCCTAAAGGGTTGCCGTGTGCTAGCTCTGGAAAATCCAGATTTTGCCAAACGAGTCGGGAATGTCAACCTCGACCGGGCCGTCGCTCACGTGCTCGTCATAATCATGGAGCCACTCGTGCCAGGTGCCAGGATGCGGGAAATCAATCGCAACATGTTGATCGGTAGGTGAGAAATTGAGCGCTACCACCACAACGCTGCCATTATCGGCCCAGCGATGATATACGAGGACGTTTTTTTCGCTATCGGCCAGTAGCACCTGGAAGTTATTGGTGTGGAATGCCGCCTGGGTATGGCGTAAGTATGCCAGTGTCGCATAGTGCTGGTACAACGCCTTGCCTGCATCGCTCTCCATTTGTTCCCATGGCAGCTTGCTTGCATCAATCGTTTTTTCGCTTGAAGCGCCAAATTCTTGCCCGGAATAGAGCATTGGTACGCCCTGCGCAGTGAAGAGCGTAATCGCCCCGAGCATACTTTTGCGCACCGCCCCGGCCTCGCCGATGGTTGGGTTACCCATCACAATGCGGGTTATGCGCTCTTCGTCGTGGCTTTCCAGGTAGTTGATCGGCTGGGCATTGTCGGTATAGCCATCGCCGTCAAAGATTAGCACGCGTTCGACTGCCGCTAGGTCGCCGTATTCGTTGCCCTGGTATTCGCCTTCGCTGAGCTGTGCACCTATCACTTTGGCGAACTGCCAGTGCCACGAGGCATCGGCTTCGGTTTCGCGCACTACGGCGGCGGTATCGCCAACAATGTGCTCCGCGATCAGGTAGGCATAGGGTTTGGCCTGGCGCGCCGACCATGTGATGAAGCTCATGCCGTTGACGCCATCCCACTCGATGCCTTCGACATAATCGTAGCGGAAGCCGTCGATATGATATTCGGTAAGCCAGTAGCTCTGAATATCGGCAATCAAGCGCTTGGTAGCGTCGTTCCAGTGATTGAGATCGGGGAAACCATAGGGATTGCCATCGGTGCTCATGTATGGGTTCTGATCGTATGGGTAGAGCATATTGAGCGGGCCATCGCCAGTGGTATGGTTGAATACCATATCGAGGATGATGCCAATGCCGCGCTGGTGGGCCGCGTCGATGAGCTGCTTGAGATCATCAGCAGTGCCATACGAGCTTTCGGGTGCGAAGAA
>JAFEAS010000014.1:10784-24692 GCA_018266315.1 Chloroflexi bacterium SZAS-1
AATATGGTCGAGCCGATTGGTTACGCCCGCAAATGTGCCCTCGGGGCTGAAATCGCCGACATGTAGCTCGTAGATGACTAGCTGGTTGAGCGGCTTAATGCCGAAGCCGCCATCATGCCATTCATACGGCTTGGCACCCACTTCTACCAGCGCATGGGGAATATTGCCACCTGACCAGCGTAGCTTACGGGCATATGGGTCGCCAATCGTCGTTTCGCCATCGATCACAAATTGGTAGCCATAGGTGCCCGGCGTAAGCTGCTTTTCAACCCACCATAGCCCGCTTTCGTCAACAGCCAGCGGGTCGGCGCTCATATTCCAGTCGTTAAAATCACCAATCAGGTGTACACTCTTTTTCCAGGGTGCCCAGAGCGCAAAAGTGATAGTGCCGTCGCCGCGATCGTGCGCTCCTTGCGCAATATGTTCAGGGGCGGGTGCAACCTGTGGTGCTACCTCATTATCCGTAGTCACGAATACCTCCTCAACTTCCAAAGTACGTTGATATGTGTATAACTCCACCACCTCAAACGCGCTGCGGATGGTTTGTGATAAAGTAACGTTTTGCTACTTCACTGCGCTTGCAAAAGCAAGAATGATGCCACGCTTTTGTGGTGGCTTGGGAGCGCTACTGGTATACTGTTTGCTCTACCTACGTGTGAGCATGGCACTTGGGTTGGGTTGGAATAGCAATAGAGAACGTAGAGGGGCGCAATGCAGCTAGGAATGGTTGGCCTTGGCCGTATGGGTTTCAACATGGCGCACCGGCTGATTGCCGATGGACATGCGGTCGTTGGGTATGATCGCGTGCCAGAGCAGGTGGCGGCGATTCAGGCGGTTGGCGGGGGCGGGGCAAGCAGCATCGAGGCTCTAGTTGGGCAGCTGGCTGCCCCGCGCGTGGTATGGCTTATGCTTCCGGCGGGCGCACCTACTAGCCAGCAAATTGCCGCGCTGGCCGAGGTTTTGGCACCGGATGATCTGGTAATCGATGGTGGTAATTCGAACTATCACGATAGCCAGCGGAATGCCGCGCTGCTACAGGAACACCAAATACATTTTCTTGATGTTGGCGTGAGCGGCGGTATTTGGGGCTTTACCGAGGGCTTTTGCTTGATGGCTGGCGGTGCCCTAGATGTGTTTGCGCGTGTCGAACCGATCCTCAGAACGCTAGCTCCCCCGGACGGCTATCGGCTGGTCGGGCCAGCCGGGGCCGGGCATTTCGCCAAGATGGTGCATAATGGCATTGAATATGGCATGATGCAGGCCTATGCCGAGGGATTTGAGCTGTTGCGCGCGAAGCAGGAATTTGGCTACGATCTGCATGGCCTGGCGGAGCTATGGCGGCATGGCAGTGTGGTACGCTCGTGGTTGCTGGATCTGGCTGCCGATGCGTTTGCCAAAGATGCCGATCTGAGTACGATTAAAGATTATGTGGAAGATAGTGGCGAAGGCCGCTGGACGGTTAAAGAAGCGATTGACCTCGCCATTCCGGTACCGGTCATAACGCTGGCGCTGCAGTTACGCTTCCTCTCGCGCCAGCCCGAATCGTTTGGGGCGAAGGTGGTGGCTGCGTTGCGCAATGAGTTTGGTGGGCACGCGGTCGTGAAGTCGGGTACAGCGCACTAGGCAGCCGCCCGAGCGCAGGTTATGTCATACCAAATCTGCCGGTATTATGACGCACTACGTACTAACGTTTGGCTTTGTCGTGCGTCATGCGTCGAGCATCATATACAAGTATTCGACCGGATTTGATATTATATCGCCCGAAAGCTGTATTACGCGCCTGCTAGATTCTGTGTAAGTCGGCGGGCGTAAACCCGCCCGGCAGTAATGCCTGGGGCGTAGTGATATGAAGCTCGCCAGTGAGGTTCGCCATAATCACCGTGCAGCGCGGGGCCAGCTCGTGTATGACCTGGCGGCAGGTGCCGCATGGGCTTACCGGGCCAACGGTATCGGCAATAATGGCTATGGCCGTAATAGCGTGCTCCCCGGCGGCATACGCGCCCATCAATGCGGCTCGCTCGGCGCAAATGGTCGCCGGGTAGGCCGCATTTTCGACATTACAGCCAGGAAATATGCGGCCAGAGGCGGTGAGCACGGCTGCGCCAACGGCGAAGTGCGAATAAGGGCAATAGGCGTGCTCGCGTGCGAGCTGTGCCTGTGCCACCAGCGCGGAGTAGTCAGGCTGCGTCGTCATTGTCCGCATCTGCTCCTTTCATGCTGCTCACTTCAAGATCGCTTGTTGGTGGGTATGTCAGCCGTAGCTGGCGCGGGCGTAACCCTTCGACCGACATCACAGTGATCGTCACACCATCCGCCAGCTGTACCTCGTCGCCGGGTTTGGGCACCCGCCCCAGGCGCTCGTATACCAGCCCGCCAATACGGTCAGATTCTTCTGATGCCAGGTGCAGGCCAGTGACATCATTGAGGTCGTCGAGCAGCACGCGCGCATCGGCAATCAGCTCGCCATCGGAAACTAGCAAGATCGATGGCTCTTCAGTATCATATTCGTCTTGAATTTCGCCAACAATCTCTTCGAGTAGGTCTTCAATAGTGGCTACGCCAGCGGTGCCGCCATACTCATCGACGACGATCGCGAGGTGAACCTTCCGCGCCTGCAAATCTTTCAGCAGCGCATCGACCTTCATAGTTTCGGGAACGAAATGCGGCGGGCGCAGTAGGCCCGAAAGCTTGAAGCCACCAGCGTGAAGGTGTTCAGCTTGCCCCGGGCGTAGCCAGGGCAGCATGTCTTTTGCATACAGAATGCCGATAATCTGGTCGATTGTTTCGCGGAACACCGGGATGCGCGAGTGGCCTTCGGTCATCACCAGCTCTAGCGCTTCTTGCAGTGTAGCGCCTTCATCTAAGGCTACAATATCAACGCGCGGTACCATCACCTCGCGCACAACGGTGTCGCCGAACGAGAAAATACCCTCAATCATTTCACGTTCGTCGGGTTCAATCAAGCCTTCCTCTTCGCCAACATTCACCAGTAAACGCAGCTCTTCTTCAGTGACGAGCGGCATTTTGGCAAGATTTTGCCCGCTAATTGCCCCTAACACGGGGCCAACCAGCACATTGATCAGGCTGATGAATGGCCAGAGGATCGCAGTAAGCAGGGCGAGTGGGCCTGCCAGGCTTTGTGCTGTAGCAGCCGGGTTGCGTAGGGCCAATGCTTTGGGTAAGGCTTCGCTGCATACAAGAATGAGTAATACCAACATAGCGAGTGCGCCCACACGCCAGCCAGTATCCAGTGTGCGCGTCAGGCGCTGGGTAAGCACCGTAGCAGCAATGATGCTGGTGGCGTTTACCAGCAGAATGGCCGCTTTGAAACGATACGGGTCGGAGAGCAGGCGGGTAAGCGCTATTGCCCGTGGTGCAGCATCTTCCTGCAAGGTATTGAGCCGGTGGCGGCTAATTGCGCCCATAGCGGCATCGGCGGCTGAGGTAAACGCCAGCAGCACCAGGCAGCCAAGAATACCGGCTAGAATAAGACTAGATTCAGCGTCCAAAATTGTTATGAATACCTCAATGATGACAGAACTTACGCGGTGCTTTGCTTATAGCGCGCTAACTGAGCCTGCTGCAGCTCGCTACCCCACCTGTTTGGGTTCCGACTGCCGCAGGCAAAAACGCCGAACGCGTAAGTGCTGAATTACGAAAAAAGTGCGCTGAGCGATAGATCTTTGTGAATACGCATAATCGCTTCAGCGAACAGCGGTGCTACGCTCATAACCCGAATGCGGGCATTCTCACAGTTGGCAGGTAGCGGGATGGTGTTGGTGATAATCGTTTCGATCAGCATAGATTTGGCGATGATGTTAATTGCATCGCCAGCAAAAATACCATGGGTAGCGCATGCATATACAGCGGTTGCACCGCGCTCTTTCAAAGCGCGGGCGGCCTCGGCCAGGGTGCCACCAGTCGAGATCATGTCATCGACGATCACGGCGGTGCGGCCCTCAACATCGCCAACCATCTCAAGCACCTCGGCAACATCGGGCTGGGGGCGCTGCTTGGCGATAATCGCAAGTTCGGCCCCAATGCGCTCGCGGAAGCTGTTGGCCCGGCCCACACCGCCCGCATCGGGCGATACCACCACCGGGTTACTCAGGTTCAGCTCGCGCATGTATTCTGCCAACAGCGGCCCGGCTTGCAGATGATCCACCGGGATATCGAAGAAGCCCTCGATTGCGGGGGCGTGCAAATCCATGGTAAGCACCCGGTGTGCGCCAGCGGTACGAATCAGGTTCGCTACAAGCTTGGCCGAAATCGGTTCGCGGCCAGTCGTTTTCTTTTCTTGCTTGGCATAGCCATAATAGGGTATTACTGCCGTTACGCGTGCCGCCGAGGCTCGGCGCAATGCGTCGATCAGCAGTAATAGCTCCATTAAGTGCTCGTTGACGGGCGTGCAGGTGGGTTGAATCACAAACACATCGGAGCCACGGACGTTCTCTTCTAGCTTCACCCGCGATTCGCCATTTTTGAATCGGCCAACCAGTGCCCGCCCGAGGTTGATATTCAAGTGACTGGCGATCTCTTTGGCTAGATGATGGTTCGCATTACCGCTGAAAATTTGTAGTCGGCCTTCCATACGTTCTCTATTTCACCCTATTGGCTGGATTGGGCAGCGCATCGCTGCTGCACCGATGCCAGCGCGCTATAAATCGTTCGTTGTTATATCGGTGTGCGGGCGAACGTCGGCCATACTCGGTACGTTTACATGGTCAATTAGCATATGCCGTACCCGCGCACCATCGCCAACCGTGGCATCGATAAGTGTAGCGTGTGGCCCGATCTGGCAGTTTGTTCCCACCTGGGTGTGGCCAAGTAACAATGTTCCCGGCCAGATAATTGTGTCGCGGCCAATGGTGACATCGGCATCAATATAGCTTGCCGCCGGGTCAATCAGCGTCACGCCTGCTTCCATAAACCCCTGTGCAATGCGCCCGCGTAATACCGCAGCTGCCTCGGCGAGCTGCGCGCGATCGTTGATGCCTAATGCTTCGGTGGGGTCATCGGCGGCGAAGGCCACGGCTGCGCCAGGCCCGCGCTCGGCCACCGCCATTTCGGCCAGGTCGGTGAGGTAATATTCGCCTTTGACCGGATTGCGCGGAATGCGATCGAGCGCTTGCCAGAGCCATGCTGCGTCGAAGCACATCACGCCACTGTTGCATTCGGTGATGGCAAATTGCTCGGGGGTGGCGTTGCGCTCTTCTACAATTGCGGTCACTTCGCCCTGCGTGTTCCGTACAATTCGGCCATAGCCCGAAGGTGGAGGAACGTGCATGCTCATAATGCCAACCAGCGCACCGCGTGCCCGCCGCAGCGCAACAACGGCCTGGGCGGTGGCGGGCCGTAGCAGGGGGGTGTCGCCATACAGCACCAGCACCTCGCCCGATGTGAATGGCACCGCTGGGCGCGCTTGTAACACTGCGTGGCCGGTACCAAGCTGTTCGTGCTGCACTGCGTAGGCATAGCGCGGGCCAAATGCTTCACGCACTGGCCCAAGCTTCTCATCCGAAAGCACCACCACGGTATAGGCTGCAGCAAGCGCATCGGCCATGGCCAGCACATGCCCAATCATCGGGCGCCCGCAGAGCTGGTGCAGCTCCTTCGGTAGTGCTGAGCGCATGCGGGTGCCTTTACCCGCAGCAATCACAACAATTCCAAGCTCAGGCATATACGTAGCAAAAAAAACAGCGAAGAACTACTTCTTCACTGTGCGATGTGGCCCCACAGCTAGCGGCGGCTGTGGCGCTGTGCTATTGATGTTTCCGCTATGTTGAGGCATGTCCTCAAGGGTTATGTGGCTGCCGGACCAGGATTCGAACCTGGACAGACGGATCCAAAGTCCGTAGTGCTACCATTACACAATCCGGCACCATAAGTATGTACCGGGCTGCATTATAGCATGGCGCGGTACTACCTGCAACCATTCAACTATTCAACCATTCGCGCGCTGCACAAGCGTATAATATGGCTGGCGCAGGCAAGCAGCCCGCTAAAAAAAGGAGTATATTAACATGACCTCATTCGACCCGGCCTCGTTTAAAGGCGATTGGTTAGGCCAGACATTGGGGATTGAGCTAGTAGAAGCTAAACCTGAACGTGTTGTATTAACCATGCCAGTGACACCAGCGCATCATCAGCCATTCGGATATTTGCATGGCGGGGCATCGGTGGCACTCGCCGAAACTGTGGCTAGTGTAGGTGGTGCCTTGAATGTGCCGCCCGGTAAAGTCGCATTTGGCCTGGAAATTAACGCCAACCACGTCCGTTCGCGCCGCGATGGGCTGCTGCGCGCAATTGGTACGCCGTTGCATATCGGGCAGACCACGCAGATCTGGGAGATTCGGATTGTTGATGACGAAGATAAGCTGGTGTGCATTTCACGTTGCACGCTCGCAGTCATTTCGCCGCAGGGTAGCTAATAACCGATAAGCGAATGGTATGCTCACCGGGTTTAGGTGGCTGCCCGCGCGGTTGTTTAACTCTGCTGCGTAAGCCCTGCTTCCATCACATCAACGGTATGTTAAATTCGTTCTGCGCTGGTGTGGGCCGCTGCGTTAATCTGGCAATATAGTGGGGAAATATGTTTGGCGCAAATACCTATATGATCTGGCTGGCGCTCTTTGTGGGGCTGCCTCTGGTAGGTTTGGTGTTGGTGGCGCGCAGGCAATTGTGGCGGCAGCGCCGCGCATTAGCCTGGACATTACTCGGTGCAGTCGTTGGGGGCTGGGCGTGGGATGCGGGTATCGTCAAGCTTGGAGCCTGGGATTATAACCCTGACAATATTGTAGGACAATGGATTGGTGGTCTGCCGCTCGAAGAATGGCTGTGGATCATTGGCGTAACATTGATGTTTGGTGCGCTAACTGTTGTGATTGAGGAACGCCGCTAATGGAACGCTATACCCCGACGCTCATCCTGATTGGTACGGCAATCCTTTTTCACAGTATTTTGTGGGCGCGGAACGCCACCTTTTTGTGGTCGCGCCGACGTACTATTCTGCTGGTAATGGCTATGGCCGAAGTATGGCAGCTCGTCACCGACCCAATCGGTGCCATCTGGGGGGCATGGCGCATCAACCAGAATCAGGTGCTTGGCATCTGGCTCTATGGGGTTGGTATTACGCCAATCGACAACCTGCTGGGGATTGCCCTGGTAAGCAGCGCCGCAGCGTGCGCTGTGCTCGTGTTTGGCTACAGCCCGCGCCGCTGGATCTGGTGAGCATTCACCGGTTGATGTGGCTGCTCGTTCACACGCTAGGGCAGGCTTCTTCACAGGTTCGGCAGCTCGGTGGCAGATAGGCAGCGAGGGCACTACGATGCGAAATATGCTATAATGCAATGAGTTCGCACACAGGTGCTAAAGGGCCAAATCGCATGAGCGACGACGATCGCATTCTCAACCCAAACTCTGGCGAAGATGATCAGCAAGTTGAAAAAAGCCTGCGCCCCAAGAAGCTAGGCGAATTCATCGGGCAAGAGAAGATCGTCGATCAGCTCAAGATTGCGATTGCTGCGGCGAAAGGCCGCCAAGAACCACTCGATCACACGCTCTTTTATGGGCCGCCCGGCCTGGGCAAAACCAGCCTGGCTGGGGTTTTGGCGAACGAGATGGGTGTGAACATCAAGCTTACCTCAGGCCCGGCGATTGAGCGCGCTGGCGATCTTGCCGCTATCCTCACCAATGTTCAAAAAGACGACGTCCTCTTTATCGATGAGATTCACCGGCTGAACCGTGCGGTCGAAGAAGTGCTGTACCCGGCGATGGAAGATTTCGCGCTCGATATTATGGTAGGTAAAGGCCCGAGCGCGCGTAATTTACGCTTAAACCTCGCAAAGTTTACAGTAGTGGGCGCAACTACCCGCGTCGCGCTGCTTACCTCGCCGCTACGCGATCGCTTTGGCTCGGTGCATCGCATGGAATTCTACTCGAATGAAGCGCTCTACGATATTGTGATGCGCTCGGCGCGGATTCTGGGTGTGGAGTCAACACCTGAAGGCGCACACGAGATCGCGCGGCGCGCACGCGGCACACCGCGCATTGTAAACCGGCTGTTGCGGCGTGTGCGCGATTATGCGCAAGTTGTCGGCGGCGGTGTGATTACGCTTGAGGTGGCGCGCGTGGCGCTAGCCCAGCTCGAAGTTGATGAGCTGGGCCTGGATGAAAACGACCGCCGCTTGCTGCGCGCGATCATCGAACTGTTTAACGGTGGGCCGGTCGGCCTTTCAACCCTCGCAGCGGCCTTAGCTGAAGAGGTTGATGCGATCGAAGATGTGTACGAGCCGTTTTTGCTACAGCTTGGTTTTCTGCAACGTACCCCGCGCGGGCGTATTGCTACACGCCGAGCCTATGAGCACCTTGGCGTGCCTTTCATCGAAAAGCCGGGGCCTGAGGGTGGGCCTGAGCAAGGGCGGTTTTGGTCATAGCGTATACCTGGCCGCGCTGCGCTACTACCTCTCATTGTTTTACCGCTGTTTCTCATATTTTGTGAATATCCCATCGCGGAACGCACTAATATTTGGTATGATGCTATATGATACCTTGGCTTATGGCCAGGGCCGATCTTCACCCATATCGCGCGTGGCGATTGAGCAAGATCGAACATATTGGCCGCGCTTGCTGGCTTGAAGGGCACGGAGCTTCTGAATGTCGTGGCAGTATACACCTTATGCTATTACATTAGGCATCACGGCAATGATTTCGGTTGCCCTGAGTATTGTGTCGTGGCGTCGACGCCAGGCTATTGGCGCGTCGTTATTTTCGCTCATGATGCTCGCTGTCGCCGAATGGTCTTTAGGTTATGCCCTTGAGCTTTCGAGCCACGAGCTGTCGTGGATGCTCTTCTGGGCAAAGATTGAATATTTTGGGATTTTTGGGGTTATCCTTAGTGCCTTGCTGCTGCCATTGCGCTATACACGCCGCCTGCATTGGTTCACCGTTCGTAACCTGACGCTGCTGAGTATTATTCCTGCACTCACGCTGGTGCTGGTATGGACGAATGAGCTGCATGGTTTGGTATGGCGCAGCATACGAGTGAACCAGGTTGGCTCATTGGCTTTGCTCGATCTAGAGCATGGGCCGTGGTTTACAGTTCATACCTTCTATTCGTATATCCTGATCATCGCTGGCCTCATTATCATGATCCAAGCCTATCTCCGCTCGAAACGGCCCTACCGCAGCCAGGCAGCAATATTAGTCGTGAGCTGGGCAATACCTCTGGTGGGGAACGCGCTCTATGTCGGTCGCCTCTCACCGTTTCCGCTGCTCGACCTGACACCGTTTGCGTTTACGTTGGCGGGGGTGTTATGGGCCTGGGCTATGTTCTACCTGCGCCTGTTCGATATTGTGCCGATTGCGCGCGACGCGGTGATTGAGAGTATGACTGATTCGGTGATTGTGCTCGATGCCCAGAATCGCATTGCCGATACGAATCTGGCGGGCCAACAGCTGATTAGTAAATCGTTGCCAGATGTGATTGGCAAGCCCGCCGGGCAGGTGCTTGATGCCTGGCCCGAGCTGGTCGATCGCTATCGCAATACCCTTCAGGCCGCCGCCGAAATTACCCTCGAAGCGCCTGGAGGGTTGCGCTGGTACGATCTACAGATTTCGCCGATCTACGACCAGCAGCAACATTTGCTTGGGCGCCTTATATTGCTGCGCGAGATCACCCGCCGCAAAGAGCTTGAGGCCGAACTATACCAGGCGAAAGAGCGCGCCGAGGCTGCCAGCCGCGCGAAAAGTACGTTCTTGGCAAACATGAGCCACGAGCTACGCACCCCGCTCACTGCGATCTTGGGTTATAGCGAGCTGCTGCAAATGCAGCTTCAAGGTGCGGTATCTAACGATATCGGTTCGGATCTCTCGCGGATTCAGGCAGCTGGTACCCACCTGCTGGCATTGATTAGCGACATTCTGGATCTATCGAAGATTGAGGCGGGCAAGCTCGAACTTTATCTCGAAACATTTGACGTATTTGCACTGATCAATCGCGTGACGACAACCGTGCGCCCATTGATTCAGCGTAATATGAACAAGCTCACAGTACAATGCGCTTCGTCAATTGGTGTGATGCGCGCCGATGTAACGCGGGTGCAGCAAATATTGTTCAACTTGCTGAGCAATGCCGCCAAGTTTACCGATCGTGGTCAGATTACGCTCACGGTGCAGCGCCAGGGCGAACCGGGCGGCCCTGAGTGGTTTGTGTTTGAAATTACTGATACTGGCATCGGTATGACACCCGAGCAAGTACAAAACCTGTTTAAGGAATTTATTCAGGCCGATCCCTCAACATCGCGGCGTTATGGTGGTACGGGCCTGGGGTTAGCCCTCAGCGGGCGCTTCTGTCGCATGATGGGTGGCGATATTGTGGTAACAAGCGAGGTTGGTTCTGGTTCGGTGTTTACTGTGCGACTGCCAGCAGTAGTCGAAAAATCATCGGTTACGCGCGCATCTGCAGCTGAACCAGTGGCCCAACGGTAAGGCGCAGGGTGTATGTAGCCGGTGCTTTTTGCTCGCGGCACCGCGATGTGTGTGGTTCGCGGGCACTTGGTCGCTGTGGCGCTGAAGTCGGTGTGAAGGTATGCTGCTAGCATCAGCCCGCTCGTCATGGGCAAACATTCGGTCGCTGCGCATCCTGTGTTTTGTCGGCTCGTGCTATAATACCCCGTAATGAAGCAGTAAACCCTCTGAGAACGATGGCCGATACGCTTACGAACCGCGAGATCGCCGATGTCTTCACTACCATTGCTGACACAATGGAGGTGTTGGGTGAGGATGTCTTCCGCACTCGCGCATATCGCCGTGCCAGCGAGGCCATAGCCGATCTGCCTGTTCCTCTTGCTACCTTGCGCGCGCAAGGCGAGCTGATTGCCGTTCCTGGTATTGGTAAAGCCATTGCCGATAAAATTGCCGAGCTGCTCGATACCGGCCAGCTTGCGTTTTATGAGCGTTTACGCGCGAAGGTTCCGGCAGGCGTACTTGAGCTATTGCGTGTGCCGAACGTTGGCCCGCGCACTGCCGGTCGCCTGTACACCGAGCTTGGTATTACCAGCATTGCCGGGCTGAAAGCCGCAGCTGAAGGTGGTAAGCTCAACGGCGTGAAGGGGTTTGGCCCCAAAACAGTAGCGACGCTGCTGCGTGATATTGCCGCCGCCGAAACACGCGATCAGCGCACGCTCCTTTTCGAAGCGCTACGGGCCGCCGATAGCTTCATTACCGCGCTAGGGGCCGCGTGCCCGGCGGTACAGCAGGCCACGTATGCGGGCAGCTTGCGCCGAGGGCGTGAGACGATTGGCGACCTGGATATTCTGGCCGCGACGACTGAGCCAGGCATCGTTGTGCAGGCTTTTACCACCCTGCCGCTGGTGGCGCGCGTCGAGTCATCGGGCCGCGAAAAAGCAACCGTATTCTTACATAATGGTTTGCAAGCCGACCTGATAGCGATTGAGCCAGCATTGTGGGGTGCGGCGCTGCAGCATTTTACTGGGAGTAAGGCCCATAACATTCGGTTTCGTGAGCTGGCGCTAGCGCGCGGGCTAAGCTTTAGCGAGCATGGCTTTAAGCCGCTTAGCGGCGGCGCGGCGCTGCCGTGTGCTACCGAAGAAGACGTATATGCGGCGATTGGCCTGCCCTGGATTGCCCCCGAGCTGCGCGAGAATCAAGGCGAATTCGAGGCCGCTGCCGCAGGCCGCTTGCCGCAGTTGGTTGAGCTGGACGATATTCGTGCCGATCTGCATATGCACAGCGATTGGAGCGATGGCAAGGCCAGCATCCGCGCGATGGCTGAGGCAGCGCGCGCCCAGGGCTATACGCATATGGCGCTCACCGATCATAGCGCCTTTTTGGGTATTACCAATGGGCTTGATGGTGAACGACTGCGCCAACAGGCTGCCGAAGTCGCAGCGCTGAATAGCGACTATGCTACGTCGGGGATAAGCTTCCGCATCCTGCATGGCGTTGAGGTTGATATCACCGCCGATGGTGGGCTAGCGCTGCCCGATGATGTGCTGGCCGCGCTTGATATTGTGGTGGCATCGCCGCATGTAAAGCTGAGCCAGCCGCCCGAACAGGCGACAGAACGGTTGCTACGTGCCATCCGCAACCCGCATGTCGATATTCTCGGGCACCCGACTGGGCGGCTTATTGGCAGCCGCCCCGGTTCGGAAATTGATCTCGATGCGATTGCGCGCGCCGCCGCCGATACTGGCACGCTGCTTGAAATAAACGCTGGCCCCGAACGGCTCGATCTTGACGCACCGAGTGTGCGGCGCGTGCTTGAGCTAGGAGCGAAGCTTACGATTGATAGCGACGCGCACCATCCCGATAACCTACAATGGCTGCGTCTGGGCGTACTGACGGCGCGGCGCGGCTGGGCGCAGGCCAAAGATGTGGCAAATACCTGGCCGCTCGCAACCCTGCTGGAATGGATCGCCGCATAAGGGAAGTGCGCGGCGGCCTCACCCGGAGTAGAGCAATGGCTTCAATTTTTTCGAAGATTGTTAGCGGTGATATTCCCGCTGCTAAAGTATACGAAGACGATGCAACCCTGGCTTTTATGGATATTAGCCCGGCCGCACGCGGGCATACGCTCGTCATCTCGAAGGCTGAATATCCCGATATCTTCACTATTCCACCGGAAACATTAACAGCTGTCATGCACACGGTACAGGTGCTTGCAACCGCGCTGCGTGAAGTGCTACGATGCGATGGCCTGAACCTTATTCAAAATAATGGCACAGCAGCTGGTCAGGCCGTATTTCATTTTCATGTACACCTGATTCCACGCTGGGAAAGCGATAACGCCGTGCGCCTGTGGCGGCCCGGCAGCGCCGATCCCGATGATCTGCGCCAGCTGGCCGCACAGATTAGCCGTGCAATTGTGCCATAATATGCCTGAGCGCCCGACCGCACTAATAGGGTTATTCCAGGATATGTCGCCATACTATCTGAACAGGGAGGCCGCATGAGCGACGATACCATTAACGATGCCGATCTACGCAAAGCCATCCGCCAGGCTAACCGCCGACTTGAGCAAAAATCGGAGGCTGAACGTCGCACGCTTATTCAACAGGCAGTTGAGCAGGCCATGAATGAAGAATTGGCCGAGAAGCGCCTGGAAAGCGAACGCGTGGCTGAAATTGTGGGCGAAGAGCTGGCCCGCGATCCAGCCAAAGAGGCCGCCGCCGCCCGCGAGCAAGCGCTATCGGCGTTGTTGCTGCTCGTCATGCTGTTGCTTATTCTGTTGCTCATCGCAGCAGCTACGGGGCGCCCAGATATTCTACGGTTTACCACTACCCCTGTGGCAGTACCAACAATGGCACCGCGCCTGGGCAGTGGTTCCGATGGGGGCAGTGCGTCGGTTGCGAGCGCGCCGGGCGGTGCCAGCGCAGCTACCACCGGGGTGGGCGGTGCAACGCAAACCAACTTTACGATTAGCCCGGCCTTTCAGCCGTTTTATACCCAATATGGCGGCGAACGGGTGTTTGGCCGCCCTATTAGCAACGAGCTTGTGGTCAATGGGCGGCGTATTCAGTGGTTCGAGCGGGCGCGCCTGGAAGATTGGCCGGAGCATGCGAATACCGAATACGCGGTGCAGGGTGGCTTGCTTGGCTATGAATTTACTCAGGGCCTGAGCTTCCCCAAACAAACCTTTTATGTAAGCCAGACCGACAATCGCTTTTTCGTGGAAACTGGGCACGGCGTGGCTGGCCGTTTCCTGGCATTTTGGAATGCGATTAATGGCATGCGCGTGTTGGGTTACCCAATCAGCGACCAGGTGCAAGAGGCATTGCCCGATAAGCAAGTATATACGGTGCAATATTTCGAGCGGGGCCGCATCGAATACCATCCGCAGTATGCTGGCACCCCCGAGGAAATGCAGCTTGGCTTGCTGGGGCGGGC
>JAFEAS010000150.1:0-14112 GCA_018266315.1 Chloroflexi bacterium SZAS-1
GAGCTTGATGACCCTAAGCTGTGGGGCCATACGGTGGGCAATAAAATTGCTACCTGGCGGAGTGGCCTGGGCCTGAGCGCCGATGGGCGCTACCTGATCTACGCCGCTGGCGACGACCTGACCGTACCAGCACTGGCGCAGGCCCTGGCGCTCGGCGGTGCCAGCCGCGCAATGCAGCTCGATATCAATAGCTGGTGGGTACGCTTTGTGACCTACACCACCGATCCAACCACGCATCGCCCCACCGCGCAAAAGCTATTGACCGACATGATCGGCGATAAACGACAGTTTCTTATCGCCGACTCGCGTGATTTCTTCTATGTAACAGCGCGGTAACGGCGTTGGGCAACAGCACAACCCGCGCCAGCTGTGGTACACTGGCGATAGCGACTTGCTACACGAGGTGGTTGCTTTGACCCATGCAATAGCGATTCAGCCATTTATTCCTTCTGATGCGGCGTATATAGCACTGGCGGTGATCGGCGCAAGTACGCCACCGCAATATGCGCTCGACTACGAGTTCCGCGATGCCGACGACTGGCGGGCTTTCGATGCCTCGTTTGCCGAGGCGGGCCGCGCGCTCACCCGCTATGTTGCCACGCTGCCAGATGGCACGATTGTGGGCTATGGCTACTGGTTTGAAGCCAGCTGGGCACTGCCAGCCGGGCGCGGCTGGTGCATCATTCGGGTGCTGCCCACCTATCTGCGCCAGGGCATTGGCAATGCGCTCTACACCCGTCTGCTCGGCGACCTCATCAACCAGGGCATGGCGGCAATGCTACTCGAAGTTGATGATACCCTTGCCGATTTGCACCCGGCGCTGGCCCGGCGCGGCTTTCGCGAGCTACTGCACAGCTGGGCCTTTACGCTCGATCCGCGAACCTGCGATCCGGCCCGTTTCAGCACCGCTTACCAGAAACTCGGCTCGCTCACCATCACTACGTTAGCCGCCGAGATTGCGCGCGGAGCTGAATGGCTGCCGCAACTACACCAGCTCTATACGCTTGTCGCTGGCGATGTACCGATCCCAATTCATCCGCATGCCGATGCCCCGCCGAGCTGGTTAGCCCAGCAAGCCGTCGGCTTGCCCGAATCGCTGCCCGATGGTTTTTTCATTGTGCGCGATGGGCCGCGCTATGTGGGCATGAGCTTCTTGCACGCTGGCCCGCCTGGCATGCACCGGCTGTACCAGCGTATCACCGCCATCGACCCGACCTACCGCGGGCGTGGCATTGCCATGGCGCTCAAGCTCGAAACCATTGCTTACGCCCGTGCGCACGGCTACCACGAGATTCGCACTGCAGTCGAATCGAATAACCCGAGCATGCTGGCGATCAACACAAAGCTCGGGTTTGAAGCGCGTGAGGGTCTGGCGCTGATGATCAAGCCGCTGTAGCCTGTACAATCACTCTATTCACCACACAGCGCGGTACAGATTGAGGAATACGCATATGGCCGTTACATCGCTCTCACCCACAATTCCTGGCCCGTATGCGCCGCTTGGCTGGCGCGGTCAGGCGCTCGCATTCCTGCGCGACCCGATAGCACTGATGAGCGCGCTCCGCCGCGACTATGGCAACCTTGCGGCAATTCTGCACGATTACCCCTGGTGGCTGTTTGCCTTCGGCCCGACGTATAATCAGCACGTATTGTCAGATGCGGCTTTATTCCATTCTACGCCAATCGCGCCGCTCACCACCCCGCCAAACTCAGCGCTGGCACGCCTGACGAATAACCTGCTAACGATGAATGGTGAAACTCATCGCCAGCAGCGCCGCCTGATGCTGCCCGCCTTTCACCGCAAGCGCGTCGAGAGCTACCGCGACGATATGGTAGCGCTAACGGAGGCGATGCTGGCGGGCTGGCACCTGGGCCAGCAGCTCGATGTCGCGCGGGCGATGCAACACCTGACGCTGTGCATTGCCTCGCGCACGCTCTTTGGGGTTGATGCAACCAGCGATACCAGCAGCGTTGGCACACTCATCCACGATTGGATGGCCGCGCTTGAATCGGGCGGAGTGCTGCTGCTGCCGAAAGATTTGCCCGCCACACCTTTCCGCCGCCTGCTACGGCTCTCCGATCAGCTCGAAGCGCGCATTACCACCATGATTGCGCAAAAACGCGCCGACCCCACCGCCCAGCACGACGTACTGGCGATGCTGCTGGCTGCACGCGATGAAGATGGCACGGCGCTGTCGGATGAAGAGCTGATCGGCCAGGCCAGCGTCATCTTCATTGCCGGGCACGAAACCAGCTCGAACGCACTGACCTGGACGCTCTTTCTACTGGCTCAACACCCGCGCATCCTGGCCGATATCCAATCGGAGCTGGCCGGGGTATTACGCGGCGGCGCGCCCACGCTCGAACAGCTGGGGCGGCTGCCTTTGTTGGAGCGTGTCATCAAAGAAAGCATGCGCCTGCTGCCGCCCGCCACCTTTATGATGCGCTACACCACCCGCCCTACACAACTGGGGCCGTACCAGCTGCCGATTGGCGCTACCGTCACGATCAGCCCCTACATCACCCACCACTCGCCCGATCTCTATCCCCTGCCCGAACGCTTCAATCCGGCGCGCTGGGAAACGATCGCGCCCGGCACCTACGAATATTTGCCGTTTGGCGCAGGGCCGCATATGTGCCTGGGTTCTACCTTTGCAATGCTGGAAATTAAGATCGTGCTGGCGATCCTACTTCAGCGCTACCAGCTGGCGCTACGGCCCGGCGCGCGGATCGACCGCAATGTGAAGATCACGATGTCGCCGCGCCAGGGCATGCCCATGGTCGTGCAGCTGCCCGGCACCGCACTGCTACGGGCCGAGGTACGCGGGAATATCCGCGAGATGGTGGAATTACGCTCATCGGGTTAAGGCGAGAGGATTATTCATCACAGAGACATCGAGGAACGAAGGGTGGTAGCGTTTGCGCTCTTTCGTCAGCGACGCCCACCGACGACCGAGAGCGGCGGCAGGCTACGCGCCCAGCTCCTTCAACGCTTGTGCCGCCGCCCTTAACAGCGCGCTATCGTCCTCGCGCGCACCCAGGCCCGCAATGGCCTGCGCAACTGGCTGAAGCTGCGCGGCAAGCGCCACCAAATGACCTTCTGCCTGCATTGCCTCATCTGTATGCGCTGGGGGTGGATACGCAGGTGGTACCTCAGGCGCAGCCTTGGGCAGCTCCCACAGCGGGGCGCGCAGCTTCGGCGTAGCACCCCAGCCGTAACGCGCCGCCAAGAAGCCCATGTAGCCCGCCGCCGCCGTGTCGAGCGTATGTTCACGCGCCACATATGCCCGCGCGGCTGCGCCCATCGCCGCAGCAATATCTGGGCGCGCGGCCAACAGCCGACAATATGCCAGAATCAGATCGCCCTCGCTGCGATCCAGGTCAACCTGCGCCGCCACGCCTGGCGGCAGCTCGGTGAACGAGCCGCTGGCGGTGACCAGCGTTGGCTTGCCAGCGCCGAGCAGCCGCAGCAGGCTGGCCGAGGTTTCGCCCGCCGTAGGGTGGCGCAGGTTTACACATATATCTGCCGCCGCCACATAATCCTCAAACGCGGCCCGCTCGACATAGCCGGTAGCAGTAGCCACGCCGTCCAGCCCACTGCGCGCAATCGCCGCGGCCAGATCGTAGTTTGGCGAAACGCTGCCCACCAGCACATAGCGCACATCGGCAAACTCACTGCGCAGCGCCTTTACCGCCCGCAGCACGGCCTCCACCCGCTTGTACGGGTTGATATGCCCAAACGATGCAAGGATAAGCGCCTCGGGCGGCAGGCCCAGCCGCGCACGCGCCTCGGCGCGCGGGATGGCAGGCGGCAGCGGCACGCCCATGGGCACCTGAGCGGCGGGCAGCCCCGGCTGCAACGCCAGCGCCCGATCGAGCACAAAGCGGCTGTGGGCAATCAGGCCCTCGGCAGTGGCCAGCACGCGCTCGCAGAAGGGCAGATCGAACGCAGCCTCAACAAAGCGCCCGCGCATCATCAAACCCGCCACCCGCTCGCCCTCGGCACCATAGCGCTGGGCCGCCTCGGCGCGGTAGCGCTCGATATCGCGCTCAACTACCGCCGCATAGTTCAGCATGAAGTGATGCAGCACAAACTCGTGCAGCACAACTATCCCCGGCACCTGCTGCATCGCCCGCCAGATCGGCGCATGCACCGCACTATTGCCCATGTGGTACAGCACAGCGTCGTAGGGGTGGCGGCGCTGATCGCGCGCAAGCTGGCTCAGTGGGCGCACATCCATATGGCGCAGTAGTGCTGTGTTCGCAGGCTTCAGCCCATCGGCCACATACGGCACAACCTCGGCATACTGCGCCAGGAAGGGCAACAGCTCTTCACTATAGTCGGAGATACCGGAAGGCGCGGGGTTGAGTGGGCTAGCGTAAGCGATTCGTCGCATAGCAGGGCCGTAAGTAGTATCCTATAAAATGAATATGTTTAATCGAACACGCCATCGCGGCCAGCAAACGCATCGTCGAGCATACGCACGTAGCGCGGCATCACCGCTGGCAGAGTGTGCGGCGCAAAGTAGCGCAGGTCGCCAAACTCGGTGTAATCGGGCGTGAGCGTACCATTCAGCACCGTACAATCGAAAAACGCCGTTACAATCTGGGCCTGGTCGCCATTTGGGTACGTCCACTCGAAATCGGGGCCAGTATACAGCCCGATCAGGCGCTCGACACGCACCTCTAGCCCGGTTTCTTCCAGCACCTCGCGCACCAGTGTTTGCGCTGGCGTTTCGCCCAGCTCAACCACGCCCGAGGGTGGTGCCCATAACATTACATCGTTACGGCGGCCCAGCAGCGCGTGGCCGTGCTCATCGCGAATAAATGCGCTGGCAGCGAGTTGCAGCAAGCGTTGGTGGCCAACATAGCTGCGCAACCAACGAACATAGTTTACGGTCATCGCGGCCTCCCAGGTGTAATTCCTGGGATGTCATTATACTCGCTTTTCTCGTGGGCTTTTTGTGCTACAATCGCAGCACGCACATTGGCGTTGTCTACCGCCACGGCAGACTAGCGCGCCATCCTGCACCACATACACAGCGCCGGAACAGAAGGAGCTAGTACCATGGAATACATCATTCCAACTGTAAAGTATATTTTTGTCGTCGCAGCGGGCGTTGAAGCGATACTCATTCTGCGCGCGCTTTACCAGCTCGCACGCGAGAAGGCCCAAACCACGGTAGCCGCCCCAGCAGCGGAGGAATAGATCGTGCGCTATGTGCTGATGCATGTGTCCGATCTTCATGCCGGGCCGCCATTCCGCCGCCAGCTCGCCGAGCAGGTGGCCCGCGAGGCCCACGACCTCAAGCCCGATCTGCTGGTAGCCTCCGGCGATTTCGTGCAGCGCGCCGATTTTGCCAGCCAGTGGCGCACGATCACCGGGTATTTGCAAACCCTGCCCGAACCGCGCCTGGTAGTGGCAGGCAACCACGATGTGCCGCTGTTCAATGTGTTTAACCGGCTCTTCCGGCCGTATAGCGCCTACAAAAAGCACATTTCGCCCGAGCTCAACCCAATCTTCGAGCGGCCCGGGCTAGCGGTGGTGGGCGGCTGCACCGCGCACGGCCTCACCGTCGATGGCGGTTATATCAACCGCAGGCAGCGTGCCACACTCGAAGCGCGTTTCAGCCATGTGCCAGCAGGCGCATGCAAAATAGCGGTGCTCCACCATCATGTGGTCAACCCACCCGGCTCCGAAGGCCGCAACATGATCAAAAATGCCGATCAGGTGGTCGAACTGCTCGATCGCTGTGGCGTCGAGCTGCTGCTGTGCGGGCATATTCATATGTCGTATATCGGCACTACGCTCGATGTCCGGCCCGACCTGCGCCAGGGCACCATCATTTGCCAGAGCGGCACCACCACATCGCGGCGCGGCAAAGGCCGCGAGCATGGTAAAAACTCGTATAATGTTATTGAAGTAACCGATCGGGCGATTAAGATCGGGCAGCATATGTTTATGGAAGATGCGGGCCATTTTGTAGCGATTGCCGAGCATGTCTTCCCGCGCCGCTCGGCGGGCGTATACATGCTGCCGCGCGCTGAGCGCGTGGTTGAAGCCGACCTGAACACCGATTAGGCCCGCGTCCGCAACTTCTAGCATTTTCCCGGCGTATCAGCAATACATAACTCATGCGGTGAATACACATATGGCCGAGCAACCAGCAACCCGCAAGCCAATTACCCAGCCGCTTACGCCACCGCCCGAGCCGCTGGCTCCAAGTAGCACGCTGCGCGCACCGCTACCCGGCTGGTGGCGCTGGGCGCTGCTGGCAGCGGTACTTTTGCTCGTTGCTGGCGGTGGCCTGCTGCTTGTGCGCGCGAACGACCCCAAACGCGACACGCGACCGATCGAGGTGGTAAAGGGCTTCGCAGCTGCGATCGAGGCGAAGAACGCCGACACAATGCTAAGCTTTGTTGAGCCAACTATTGCGCGAAGAGAAATCAGCCCCGATCTGCGCTCGTATGTCGAATATCTTCGCGAGGTGCGCTTCGACAATGCGCGCTACGAGCTGCTGGACAATGACGGCGATAAAGCCCATGTGCGCTGGACAGCCAGCATGCACTATGTGCTTGACCTTGGCGATGAGCAGAAAACCGGCGATCGACCAATCGATACAACCTTCGAGCTGACTAAATTCGAAGGTACGTGGTATTTGCGTAATGCCACCTTGCCGAAATAGGGCAGCAGCACACTGTCATCCCGCAACACATAAGAATTTTGCCTTTTCACTTTCATCGTTAGCTTACACTTGCTATGAAACACATTCTGCCAGCCATTCTGCTCAGCCTGCTGCTTGCGCCCGCACTCACGCAGGCCAGCCCCGCGCAGCCCAACGATCCGCGCTTTGGCGACCAGTGGGGGCTTACTCAGATAGGCGCACAGTGCGCCTGGGCCGTCACCACTGGCAGCGCTGACGTAACCGTCGCCGTGGTCGATAGCGGGGTCGATATGAATCACCCTGATCTGGTCGATCGGCTGCGTACCGATGGACGCGATTTCGTCGATGGCGACAACGACCCGAGCGACGAAAACGGCCACGGCACGAATGTCGCGGGGATTGTCGCGGCGACGCTCGCCAACAACGAGGGGATTGTTGGGCTGGCACCGGGCATTCGCATTCTGCCCATCCGCGTAATGAACGCGCGCGGGGCCGGTTCCGATCGCGCAATTTCGCGCGGGGTGCGCTACGCCGCCGATAAAGGCGCACAAGTTATCAACCTGAGCCTGGGCGCAACACTTACAATCGATGCCGACACGGTATCGGAGCAGGTGACGAGTGCCATTCGCTATGCCCAGAGCAAAGGCTCGCTGGTAATTGTAGCGGCGGGGAATGATTTTCTGCCGCTGGAAAATGCGATAGTTGGCGATAACACCGATGTGGTGGTTGTCGCTGCTACCGACGAAAACGATATCAAGGCCGAATTCTCAAACTCGGGGCCATGGGTGAGTGTAACCGCGCCAGGCGTGCATATTCTCTCAACAATGCCAACCTACGATGTGTACCTCACCAGCCAGGTGCCAAAATCCGAGCGCTTCGACAAAAACTACGACTACATGAGCGGCACATCGCAGGCAACACCATTTGTGTCGGCGCTGGCTGCCCTGCTCTTCTCGGCCCACCCCGATTGGGATTGGCGACAAGTTGAGGCGGCGCTGAAAGAGCAGGTCGTCGATATTTCTGCCCAGAATGCAACCTTAGCCGAAAAGCGCTTTTTAGGCACGGGCCGCATCGATGCCTGTAAAGCGCTAGGCGGCGCGGTCGCTGCACCAACTGCAACCCAGCCACCAGAAGCAACCAGCGCACCACCCACCGCCCGGCCTACCAGCTCGGCAGCCGCGCCACGCCCAACCCCGATTGCCGTTGACATACCTGGCACCAGCAGCGCAGGAGCCACTAGCAGCCTGGCGCGCGAGCTGTTGTTGATTGGTGGTGCGTTCGCCTGCGGAATGGTGCTATTGGTAGGACTACTCCTATTTGCCATTTTCCGCATTGTACGGCGGCCTAAGCCAGCTCAAGCACCTGCGCCAGCCGCCTATATACCACCTGTTGGTCAGCCCGGCAGCTTCCCAGCCTCGGTGCCAGCGGCGGCCCAGCCCGCCCCCATACCCAACGCCGCCCAATGGGGTGTGCTACGTATCGTCGGTGGCCCGGTGCCGCCGCGTGTATACCCGCTAGCTGGGGCAGGCGCGTTGATTGGGCGGGGCGATGATTGCGCTGTGCTCATTCTCGGCGACCCGGCAATTTCGCGACGGCACGCGATTATTCGCACCGATGGCCGCCAGTCTACGATCGAAGACGCTGGCAGCACTCATGGCACCTACCTGAGCGGCCAGCGTATTGTAACGCCTACCTTACTACGGCGCGGCGATATTATTCAGGTGGGGCAAACCCTATTGCGCTTTGAGTGATGGGGTTGATGCGCTCAAGCGTTTACGCCTGTTTTCCACGGCTTAGATCGAGCAAGCGCAGGCCGCCATATTCCTGGTAGGCAACTTCATGGAGCTCGGAGATCATTCGCACAACTTCGGCAATACGCTTGGTTGCGGTAATGCATGCCTGCAATGATACCGGATCGAATGGCTTGTCAGGCTCTTCGAGCTGAAGCTGAAGTTCGCCAAGAATAATCGCCAGCGGATTATTGATCTCGTGGGCCAGGGTGAGCGCCACTTCGGCAATATGCTGCAAGTGTTTGTGCCGTTCGCGCGCCTGCCTGAGCGATACCGCCATACCCGCGCGGCTCAGCGCCGCCTCAAGCTCGGGCGGCGTCATTGGCTTGATCAGGAAATCGTAGGCACCCTGCTTCAATGCCTCAATTGCGTATTCTAGCGAGGCGTAGGCCGTCATCACAAGAACCGGCGGCGGACTTACCTGCGCCTTGCTCCAGTGCATCAGGGTATAATCGGGCTGGTGCTCCAGGAGCAAATCGGTGAGAATGATATCGGCTGGGCGCTGCTCAAGTGCGGCAAGTGCAGTAGAAATATCGGCGGCCGTGCGCACGCGGTAGCCCCACAGGGCAACAAGCTGCGACGTTTGTTCGCAGATACTGGCATCGTCGTCTACAATCAAGATATCAAACGGATCTGCCATATACGCGTCCTTCCACCACACGACCAGGGTGTAGGGTACCCATTAGTATAGCATAGCTCTATGCTCTGCTATAATACATACATTCACGCACTTCTGCGCCGGAGCAATAGATATAATGGCTGATGAGGAGCGACGACTGGTTGGGCTAGCCCAGCGCGGCGATGTCGAAAGCTTCAACACGCTGGTACGCGCCTACGAGGGCCGCGTCTACAACCTGTGTTATCGGATGCTCGGCGACCCCGATGGCGCGGCGGATGCCGCGCAAGACTCGTTTCTTTCCGCCTTCCGCAATCTGCGGAGCTTTCGCGGCGGCTCGTTCCGCTCGTGGATGCTGCGCATCGCCACTAATACCTGCTACGATCAACTGCGCCTGCGCAAGCGCCGCCCGGCGGTTTCGCTTGATATTGAAACTGACGACGAAGATAGCTCGCCACTGCAAATCGCCGACATGAGTGAGTCGCCCGGTGATTTTGTGTTGCGGCGCGAACTGGCAGCGGCCATTCAGCGCGGGCTTGATGATCTGCCCGACGAACAGCGTGTGATGGTGGTGTTGAGCGATATTGAAGGGCTAGCCTACGATGAAATTGCCCAGATTACGAATACTAACCTGGGTACGGTCAAATCGCGCCTGAGTCGTGGCCGGGCGCGCCTACGCGATATCTTAAAGGCCGGGGAACTTCTCCCATCACGCTATCGTCATGAAGGCGATGGATCATAAACGACATTCAATTGCGGATCGCAGGGCGCAGCCAGGCCGGTGCGCAATACATAGATCATGACGACGAACTTCAACCCACAACCGAACGATGCCGATCTGGAACTACTCTCGGCGTACCTCGATGGGCAGCTGAACCCAGCCGAGCGCAGCGCCCTGGAACAGCGCCTGGAGGGCGAGCCAGCCCTGCGTGCTAACCTCGCTGAGTTGCGCGCGACGGTGAGCATGCTGCAAGGGCTTACACCAGTGCGCCCGCCGCGCTCGTTCACGCTTGATGCTCAGGTAGTAGCTCCCAAGCGCAGCTGGTCGTTCCCCTGGATGCAGGCTGGCTCGGCGCTGATAGCAGTAACCCTGATGCTGGTATTTGGTTTTGTGCTGACATTTAGGGGTGGAGGCTCACCAAGCGCGAGCAGCAGCGCGCCTTCGGGTGCCGGGCAGCCTGCGCCAATGGCCGCTGCTGCACCAACATCCGCCCCAGCAGCCGAGCAGCCCACGGCGGCAGCTGCCACCGCAACGGTACTACCGGCGGCAACTGCAGCATCAGCAGCGGAGCTACCGGCTGCGGCTGCGCCCATCGGTACACCCGCTGCCGCGCCAACTATGGCTGCAACAGGCGCTGCGCCGGCACCAGCGGCCGTGCTGCCAACTGCGCCAATGTTAGCCGCCGAGGCCCCTAGCCCACAACCCTATGCAGCCACGGAGCCAACAGCCGATTCCCTGGCAACCGTGGCCGACACGAGCATCGCCGAAAACTCGGCCAGCGCCGCCCGGCAAGGTGGGCAAACCGCCGAAGCAAATGCTACTGGCGGCGGGGCTGCGGGCGATGTAGCCAATGCCCCGACTGGCACGCCCGTATTCAGCGCGCAAATTGCGACCTCGGGCAGCACATCACCCGATACCACTGGCCTTGAGCAAACGCCAAAGGCAACCCCCACCAGCACCACAGGTGGCAGCGGCGCAAGCGGCTGGCTGCTGATTGTCCTGCTGGCGATCGTTATTGCTGCCGGGGCGTGGCTCTTCCTACGGCGGCGACGCTAATATTCTGCAAGCATAGCAAAGGGCGAAGGTGCGCAGCCAAATACGGTTGCTTCCTTCGCCCTTATGCATGCGAGAACACAAGGAACTCATGACGCCTGAACCGCTCGAAACTAGCGCCGCTACGGCAGCGCCGCCGCCAGCCGAGCACGCCGCCGCTAAACGGCGGGCACTGTTCCGAACCATCGCCATCGGCGCTGTTGCGGTTGTGGCAAATGTGCTGGCCTACCTGCTGCTGCCGCCCGATTTAGTGAAACGCCTGGGAGCGTTTAGCTACGTGGGCGTCTTCTTTATCACCCTGCTGGCAAACGCAACCACAATCGTTCCAACGCCATACATCCCAATCGTCGCGTGCATCGCGGCCCAGAGCGATAACCTACCGCTCTTGATCATTGCCGGAGCATTAGGCTCGGTGCTAGGCGAATCGGTGGCATTTTTTGTGGGGCGCTCGGGGCGGGCAATGTTTGAAGATACGCGCTTCTACCGCTGGGTACACCGCCAGCTGCAACACCCTTGGCGCGCATTTGTGGTGCTGTTCGCGCTTTCGGCACCGCCCAACCCCGCTTTCGATGTGGCCGGTCTAGCAGCGGGCGCACTCGATGTTCCTTACTGGATGTTCTTTACGGCGGTGTTCCTCAGCCGCATGATCCGCATTGGCATTATTGCGGCGGTAGGCATTCAGCTTTGCTCGGTTCGATAAAGGAACGGCCCTTAGTCAGCGTGCGTGTGCTCGTGGCGCAGGTGGAAATGGGCGTGGGCGTGCATTTCGCCACCAGCGTGCGCATGCCGGTGCGCATGAATCAGGTTGCTGCTCTCGAGTAGCTCCTGGTTACCCAACACCTGATCGGGCGTACCCTCCGCCACCGAGAGTCCCTGGCGGAAAACGTGGCAGCGGTCGGCAATCTCGCTCACAATATCCAGGTCGTGGGTAGCAGTAATCACGGTTTTCGCGCCGCCGCTCCAGCCAATCAGGAAATCGACGACCATGCTCTGGCTCTTTGGATCGAGCGCGGCGGTTGGTTCGTCCATCAGCAGCACTTCGGGGTCGAGCACCAGTACCGAGGCGAGCGCCACCCGCTTCTTTTCGCCACCCGAAAGCCGGTGCGGCGAGCGATCTTTGAGGTGGGTGATCTCGAGCAGATCGAGCGTTTCGTTCACCTTGCGGCGAATGTCATCCTTCGGCCAGCGCAGCTGCAACGGGCCAAACGCCACTTCATCAAACACGGTCGGGCTAAACAGCTGGACATCAGGGTTTTGAAATACCAGCGCTACACGCCGCCGAAACGCAAACGCGAAGGTGTCATCTTGCAGGCGCTCTTCGGTCAGCGGCTCACCAAACGCGGTGATACTGCCGCTTTCGGGGAAATACAGACCATCCAGCAGACGCAGCAGCGTCGATTTCCCCGAGCCATTCGCCCCCAAGATGGCGATACGTTCGCCGCGCGCCACCTGCAACGACAGCCCACGCAGCGCAGTCACTTCGGTGTTATAGCGGTAAACGACGTTTTGCACGTCGAAAACATTCTCTGTCACCGGGTATATAGCTCCTCTCCGTGTCGGTTGGCAGCTCGCTAGCGGCCCAGCCAAAAGGCTAGACCAGCTAGCGCAAGAAATCCTGCCAGCGCCGCCCAATCGCGCGGCTGCATCTGGAATTCATCGAGCGTGTAGACTTCGCCACGAAACCCGCGCGACTGCATCGCCATATACACGTCGCTGCTCAGGTTAAGCGTTTTGCTCAGCAGCACGCCCACGCTAGCCGATGCCACACGCCGCCGCTCGGCGCTATCGAGCGCGCCAACCATGCGGCTCTGGCGCGATTCGAACATGTCGCGCGCGGTTTGCAGCAGCAGAAAGATGTAGCGGAAGGTCATTCCGAGGATAACAACAAACACCACTGGCACGCGCAGCACGCGCAACGCCTTGAGCACATGCGTCCAGGGCGTACACAGTATCAGCAGCAGCGCCAGCGTTGCCGAGGTTTCGACACGGCTGATCAGGTAGGCCGCGCTGCTCAAGCCCTGCATCGTAATCGGCCAGCCAAACAGCGGCAGGCGGTACAGCACCTGGCCTGGCGTGATGAAAATTGCAGGCAGCGCGATGGTGCCCGTGAACAGCAGCGCACCCAGCCATACCCGCGTTGCCAGCGTGCGGAAGGGCACACGCGAGAGTAGCGCCAGCACCAGCGCCACCACAAACAGCGCCAGAATAACCGCCAGGTTGCGCGCCAACGCCGCCGCAATAATCAGCGCCAGCAAGCCCACCACCTTCACCCGCGGATCGAGTTGCTGAAGTAAGCCATTGGCGTGGGCCAATTCTTCGGCATACAGCGCCTGCTCCATCGCATGCGAAAGCTCGGCTACAGTGCGCTCGACAAAGCTGGCGCGGTGTTTGCGCGGGCTGGTAGGTGGGCGCGGCGCGGTAGTTGAGTTTGAAATCGTCATCGTTTCGTTCTGCTTCGCGCGCTACAGCACACGCAAGCACTGGGTTGACTTATACCGAGCGGCCTGACGATGCCGGTGTAGCATCTGGGTCGCCGCCACGAATCGCCCGCGCAATCCAGCTGATCAGGAAGAAGGCCAGGATAATTAGCCCGGTGCCGAACACCGCCGAAAGAATATAGCCAAACGATTCGTTATGCATAAAAGCGGGCGCGTAATCGGGAATCGGCGCGGTCCAGAGCGACGAGAGCTTTTCTAAACCCGCTGGTGCCTGCGCCGGGGCGGGGGCATGCAACGAGCCAGTCTGAATTTCGTGACGAGCCTGGGGGTTATTGAAATCCGCTGGTGCCCACTCGCCCCAGGCGGTGCCAGCCGCCAGCAGACCCAGCGGCGAAAGCACCATCAACAGCGCCAGGCCAATGAATAATGGCCGCAGCGAACGCCAGCCGCCACGCTGCGACACCGACTGCAAGCCTTCCTCAGCGTCGCGCGCATTGGGTGCGGTAAGCTTCAGCAGCGCCGGGTCGGAGCGCTGGAGGTAGGCAACAACCCCGCCGGTGATGACCAGCTCGGCCAAGCCAGCTATCGTCAGGTGTCCAATCATCATCGCCGGAATGGCGACGCTGAGCGGGTAGGGCGCATACAGCGGCGTACCCTGTGCGTCGGTGAACAGAAGCGGCTGGATACCAAATTCAATCGCCGCCAGCAGCGCCGCGACATTAATCGCAGCATAGCCCGCCACCGCGCCAGCTACTACCCGCCGGGTAGCGGTAATCGCCGCGCGGCCCGCGATTGCACGGTACACCCAGTAGGCCACCAGCGAGCCAAC
>JAFEAS010000150.1:14245-18050 GCA_018266315.1 Chloroflexi bacterium SZAS-1
GTTGTGCCACCAGGCAGCGGCAAGTTAAACATCATGATCACGAACGAAAATGCGGCGAATAACGAGAGCAGTGGTACTAACCGTGTGCTCAGCAGCCGCTTCACCCGCTGAAGCGCGATATACCAGAACGGCGCTGACGCCGCATACAACGTTGCGCAGGTTGCCGGACTCAGGTATCCATCGGGGATGTGCATGCCTACCTCCTCGCTTGTGGGGAACCGGGGTCATTGCCAGCATAAGCGGCAGCCTTACTACTGACGGCATTACGCAGCTAGATGCAATGAATAGCTGTTGCAATAAGTTGCAGGTACTATACTGCGCATCTATGCGCTTGTCAATACACATACGCACAATCGTGCGAGTGGGATGTAGCGGCAGCGCACTACCAACATCTACGACGCGCGCGGGTGCAAACGATCACTTTTTGAGTAGTCTCGGGAGAAGGAGAATTGTTACACGCGCGGCGGCTATGTCCGGCGCGGTTTCGGGCTGGGCTTGCTCGGCGCACCAAGCTGCTGCAGCGCCTGGGCAATGGCTGCATCTTCGGCGGCGATCTGTGCGGCATACTGTTCAAGAGTAGCGCTGCGGCGCTGGCGTAGTGCTAGCGGGGCGATGGTTACCACATCGGCAATCGTTGCCTCGCGCCGGTTGTCGGCGGCGGCGCGGGCGCGGGCGGCTTCGAGCAGGGCAATCTCAGCGCGGTGCGAGGGAATCTTGAGCGCCTGAATACAGCCTAAGGCAAATTCTTCGGCAGCCGGGGCGAGACCGACCTGCGGCAATATTTCGCGTGCGTTTGCAACATCATCGCGCAGCCGGGCTAGCTCATCGGCATAGCGTGCGCGAAACGCCGCAGGGTCGCTGCGGAAGGCATGCGCGCGCCGGTAAATTTCGAGGCGCTGCTGCTGCTCGCCGAGCGGCGCAACCCAGACGCGCAGGCCAAAGCGGTCGAGAATCTGCGGGCGGAGTGTACCTTCCTCGGGGTTCATCGAGCCGACGAGCGCGAACTGCGAGGGGTAGAGCCGGGTCATGGGGCCGCGCCGCACGAAGGTGCGCCCCTGCGCCGCCGCATCGAGAATCGCATCGACGATGCGCGCATCCAGCATGTTGATCTCATCGATGTACAGCAGGTTGCGATGCGCCTTCGCCAGCACGCCTTCTTCCAGCAATATGCGCTGCTGCTCAAGCGCCACCCGCTCGTTAATGCCACCAACCACATCTTCTAGCCGGGCATTAAGCGGCAGCTCAATAATGCGCATCGGGTCGCGCCGCAGCACCACCTGCCCGCTCTCATCACGCTCTTCACGCTCGATTGTGGGCATCACATCGGTGAGCGCGCGCACGGCGGTAGTTTTGCCTACGCCATAGGGGCCAATCAGCAGCACACCGCCAATTTGCGGGTTCACGAGCGACAGAATCAGCGCTGTTTTCATTTCGGCCTGGCCAACCAATGCCAGGAAGGGGTAGGGCAGAAGATCATCCATAGAACGTGTTCGGCAACCAACAGGGAATGCTATACTGCTTCCCACATGGTTGCCGCCCGCTATTGGCAATTACAAGAGAAAGGCGAAAGCAATGTTAGACGAACGGGGCATAACCGATTACATCCTGAATACCTTCGACGGCGTTGAAAGCATGCAAAATTTCGGCTACACCTTTTTCTTCTATGGCGCTGAGCGCATGCTGCCATTCGCAACGATTGCAGCCACGGGCAACGAGTACGAGCGTATTTCGCAGCTCGATCGTCCCGGCGTGTTCCGGCTCAACCTGGGTGTCAGCAAAGCCACATTTCAAGCGTTGTTTGGCACCGACAAGGTTGATGTGAGCACCTATGATTTTACTGCGCTCGATACAATGATGCCGCACCCTGATTATGCCGCGCAGTCGTTTATTTGTGTGCTCAATCCCAGCGATGCTACCTTCCAAACACTCCAGCCATTGCTCGCCGAGGCATACGGCCTGGCGGTGAAACGCGCACAGCGCAAACCCACCGACACTCAGAGTAGCTCGATTTCGTAATCCAGCACCGCCACATCTGGCCGATTTTCTTCGATCCAGCGCACCACCGCATTGAGCTGCCCGCGCGCATACTCCGCCGAACCCGACACACAGGCAACCCCTAGCACCGCGCGGCCATGGGCATCCTGCGCATCAACCTCTGCCGCCGATACGTTGAACTCGTTACGTAGGCGCGCTAACACCGATTTCACAATACTGCGCTTTTCTTTTAAGGAAAAGACACCCGGTAAGTGTAAAACAATTGTGCAAGAACCTATAATCATTGTTGTTATTATGATGCGCTAATTCCACGATCCAGAGCCTGGCCCACCACGCTCGCGCTCACCCGCATCGCCGTTTGGCAGCAGGGCCAGCTCGGCACGTAAAGCGGCGCTCATCTCACGCAGGCGCGTACTTACGTCGGCTTCGAGCCAATGCTGTTTTTGCGCATTATCGACATTGAGGCGGTGTGCCATCCAATAGGTCAGGTCGGAAGGGCTTTCGGGCAGGCTTTCCGAAGGTGGTGCAGTGCCAGTGAGCGCGCTTACCGCCGCCCAGTAGCGTGCATATACCGTGCGTAGCTGCTCGCCAGCGCCGTATGGATGCGCCGCACTTTCTTCGGGCAAATACCCAACCGACGCAATAAAGTATGGCTGGCGCTGCACAAAGTATTGAATGCGAAAGCGGCGCTGCCCCTGCGCAATGAGATAGTAGCGCCCATCATCCAGCCGCGCACTTTCACCAATATTAATCTGTGCGCTTGTGCCAACGACGTACGGCAGCGCATCGCCACCCAGCTGTAAGCGTAATTGATTCAGCTCGGCGTCGCCACCGCCAGCCGCTTCGACCTGCTGGCGGAACCAGGGATCGTTCGGGTTCACCTCGCTGCCCGAACGCAGCAGCACAACCCCAAACGGGCTGCGCTGCTCGATACAGCGCCCAACCATCAGGCGATAGCGCTCTTCAAATACATGAAGCTGTATCATTGCGCCAGGAAACAGCACGGTATTCAGCGGGAAAAGCGGCAATTTTACAGTCATATGCGTATCGTAAGGTTAAGGTTTATAGAAACACGTGACGATTGCCGCCTCAGGTTGCCCTACTGCTACTCAGGTGGCATAGCGCAGGCCCACACCGTTGTACTCTGCGCGCCAAGGTGCAGATCAACCGTCAGCTCAATTTCTGGCCCCGAGAGCGCTTGCACAATTGTGGCTGGCTCGATCCGCGTGGCCGCACCGTCCAGCATCACCATCATTGAGCCAACGCGCAGCTCTAGTAAATCGGGGCGTAGCTCGGTGCCACTGCTGCCTACCGCCGCCAGCAAACCGCCCCAATCGGGCACGGCCTGGCTGCATGCCCAGCGCACTGCCTCCGAGCGTGCCACTGTCTGCGCGATCTGGCGCGCATCGGCTTCGCTGGCCGCACCACGCACATGCACCTGTACAATCTTGCTGCTGGTTGCTGCATCGCGTAGCACTTGTTGCGCCAGGTCAATACATAGGGCGTCGAGCGCCTCTTGCCAGGCACCATATTCCCACGAATTGACATCGGTGATCAGGGTATTGCCAGCCGCGCCATTCGCCAGCAAAATAATGCCATCGCTCGGGCTTGGTGCGCTATCGAATGTAAGGCGGCCAAACGATTGTGCAGTGCTGCGCTCAAGCGAACGCGCCAATAAATGGGTTTCGATCGCGGCGTCGGTAGACAGCACGGCCAGCAGGTTTGCAATACGCGGCTGGGCGATGCGCCCACCTTTCGCCAGGCCGCCAAGCGTCACACTCCGGCCCTCGCGCAACGATAGCACCAGCGC
>JAFEAS010000150.1:18077-20702 GCA_018266315.1 Chloroflexi bacterium SZAS-1
GGCAGCGGCGCACCCACCTGACCAGTAGACATCAGCAAGATTCCGTCGCGCGGAATCTCTAGCTCGTCAGCAGCCAGCTTCGCGCATTCAACTGCATCGGTCAGACCCTGCTGGCCGGTACCGGCATTCGCCTGGCCCGCGTTGATCAGCACCGCCCGAATTTGCTCGCGATTGCGCGAGAGGATCGCCTGGTTAAAGAATATTGGTGCTGCGACAATGGCGTTCGTGGTGAAGATGTTGGCTGCCCGGCAGGGATGCTGCGAATAGATCAATGCCAGGTCGCGGGCACGTACCTCCTTCAGGCCCCCGGCGACACCGGTAGCGCGGAAGCCCTTCGGGCTAGAAACATGACCGTCTTCGAGGAGGTTGTAGCTCATAGTGCTGTATGATGTTCGAGCAACGATTTACGATATAAGCGTTTGTAAAGCGAAAATTCTATAGAACGCGGCAGATAAAGCCCTTAAGGTATTCGCCTTCGGGGAACGTGAGCAGCACCGGGTGATCGGGGGCTTGGGTGAGCCGCTCGATAATCTGCACATCGCGCTGGGCATCAAGCGCAGCCCCAAACACCACTTTCTGAAACAGATCCGCCGATACTAGTCCCGAACACGAGAATGTTGCCAGCACGCCGCCGGGCCGCAGCAGCTGCATAGCGATCAGGTTTATGTCTTTATAGCCGCGCGTGGCACGCTCGATCTGGTTCTGCGCGTGGGCAAATTTCGGCGGATCGAGAATAATGACATCGAACAGGCGGCCTTCGTAGCGGTACTGGCGCAACAGCTTAAAGACATCGGCCTCAACTGGCTCTACGCCGCCAACAGCGTTCGCGGCCAGGTTAGCTTCGAGCATTGCCAGGGCTGGCGCGCTGGTATCGGCAGCGAGAATATGGGCAGCCCCGGCGCGCGCAGCAGCTACGCTAAAGCCGCCAGTGTAGCAGAAGCAATCGAGCACATCGCGGCCAGCACAGTATGCGGCCACACGCACGCGATTCTGCGCCTGATCGAGATAGGCGCCGGTTTTCTGCCCGGCGCGCAGATCGGCCAGAAATACCAGGCCGCCGGGCTGGCGCGTGGTAATCTGCTCGGGCGGTGGCTCGCCCCACAGCACGCCTTCACCAGGTGGCAAGCCCTCTTTCTCGCGCATGTCGGGGTCGCTGCGCTCGTAGATACCGCGCGGCTGCACCAGCTCGGCCAGCAGCCCGGTAATCAGCTCGGCGCGCGCGGCCATGCCCTGGGTCAGCAGCTGCACCGCCAGGTACGCGCCATAGCGATCCACAATCAGGCCAGGCAAACCATCCGATTCGGCGTACACCAGGCGACAGGCGGTGTCTTCACCGCTGTAGCCCAGCCAGATGCGTGTCGCCAGCGCGCGTTCAAGCCGCCGCCGGAAAAGCGCTTCGTCGATCGGCTCGTCGGCATTCCAGGTGAACAGACGCGCCCGAATCTGCGAGCCGCTGCTCCAGGTGCCGCGTGCCAGCCACTCGCCCGAAGCATCGCACACATCAACGGCATCGCCACGCCCAACGTAGCCCTGCACACGCGCAACCGCCCCCGAGAATACCCAAGGGTGGCGCTGCTGCACCGGTCGTTCTTTGCCAGGGTTCAGCGTAATCGTCGCCATAATGCGCAATGCACCTTCGTTTGGGGGAATACTGGCGGTAACTGTAACACAGCCATAGGGCCATGGTCAAGATAATGCAGACCGCTGCCCGAACCTATACTGCCAGCCGAAAGCCCAAAAACTCATTGCGCACCCTGGGCAGCAGGCGAAAGCGGCAAGCACAACGCGCAAAGCCCTGAGGGTTGGCATAGCAGCCGCCGCGCAAAATACGTCTGCCAGGTGCGTGTACGTCCTCGCGGCCATCGTCGGGCCGGTATGGGTATAACGCATCGAGCGAAGCCGTCCATTCCCACACATTGCCCGCCATATCCAGGCAGCCAGCTGCGCTCGCGCCAGCGGCGTAGGCACCAGCGGGCGTGGTACCATGGCGCCCACTTTCGCGGGTATTGGCGTGCTCAACATCCCAGGCTTCGCCCCATGGGAAGCGACGCCCGTCGATACCACGCGCGGCGCGCTCCCATTCGGCCTCGCTTGGTAAACGAAATGTTGCGCTACGCGGTGCTATGCCCGGCAGCGGCGCGCCGCTTGCCGCAGCTTCGGCGGTGAGCCAGCGGCAGAATTCCTGCGCCTCATCCCAGCTTACATCGGCCACCGGGTGTGCCAGCAACCGCTCAGGTGGCTGCGGGCCATGCCAGTAGATTGGCGCACGCGCGCCGGTAGCGGCGGTAAATCCGCCATACAGTGCGTTTGTCACTGGGGTACATGCGATCAGGAAGCTGCCAAGGGCTACCTGATGCTGGGGCGATTCTTCGCGATATGATTCACGGGTGCCGCCATACGCCTGGGCGAGCGCGCTAAGCTCGCCTTCGGGCGTACCCATAGCAAATGCCCCGGCAGGAATAGCGATGAGTGGTGGGACGAGTTCAATGATGCGCATAGATTTCTGCTCTCTGCTCTAATTAACAGGACTTACGCGGTCGGCGCTTTTCGCCTGCGGCAGCAAGGTACTTGCCTTCTTTTGTGCATCGATTTTGGCGCTCCGCGCCAAAATCGATGCACAAAAGA
>JAFEAS010000151.1:0-545 GCA_018266315.1 Chloroflexi bacterium SZAS-1
GACGGCGACCAGATGGCCGTGCATGTGCCGCTTTCGCGCAAGGCGCAGGAAGAAGCGCGCATGCGCATGATCTCGAAGTACAACCTGCTGTCGCCAGCGCACGGCAACCCGATTATTACGCCATCGCAAGACATCGTGCTGGGCTGCTTCTATCTTTCGATGGTGAAGGATGGCGCGAAGGGCGCGGGTAAGAAGTTCGCTTCGATTGAAGAGGCGATGCTGGCTTACGATAAGGGCGTAGTTGATATTCAAGCGCCGATCTGGGTGCGCATGAAGGGCAAGGTGCAGGGCCAGAACGACCGCGGGGTGCGCGAGCTGGCTCCCGATGCCGATGGCTCGCCGCGCATGCTGCTCGAAACATCGATCGGGCGAATTATTTTCAACTCGGCGCTGCTTGAGCCAATGCAGTATCGCAACCGGAATGTTCCAAAGAAGGGTTTGCAGGAAATCATCGCCGACTGCTACAAGTATTACACCAACCTGGCGAACCTTTCGGAGGAAGACCTGGACAGCATTCGGGCGATCTACCCGAACATTCAGTCGCG
>JAFEAS010000151.1:639-13585 GCA_018266315.1 Chloroflexi bacterium SZAS-1
AAGAAGGGCATTCTTTCCGAATCGGACGGCATGGTGCTGGATGTTGAGAAGCAGTACCGGCGCGGCCTGATTACTGCCGAAGAGCGCTACCAGGAAATCGTGAAGATCTGGCAGGACGCGACCAAGCAGACATCGGAGGCGGTAAAGAATAACCTGAACCCGCACGGCCCGGTGGCGATGATGGTTAACTCAGCGGCACGCGGTAATATCAACCAGCTCTCGCAGCTGGCCGGTATGCGCGGCCTTATGTCCGACCCGACCGGGCGTATTATTGAGCTGCCGATTAAGTCGAACTTCCGCGAAGGACTCACCGTGCTTGAGTACTTCGTGTCGACGCACGGTGGGCGCAAGGGTCTGGCCGACACGGCAATGCGTACAGCCGATGCTGGCTACCTCACCCGCCGTCTGGTCGATGTGGCGCAGGATGCGATTATCACTACCGAAGACTGCGGCACCGAAGATGGCCTGTGGCTGCACCGCGCCGATGATAAGGAAATGCTCGAAGAGCTGGAAGATCGCGTAGTTGGGCGCATCCTAGCGATGCCAGTGGTGCACCCGAAGACGGGCGAGATTCTGGCTGACCGAAACCAGGAAGTTGATGAGCAGCTGGCTGCAATGTTCAAGGAAGCTGGCATCAATGATGTATTTGTGCGCTCGGCGCTTGCGTGCCAGGCCGATCATGGTATCTGCAAGCTGTGCTATGGCCGCAACCTGGCAACCGGCAAGCTGGTGGATATTGGCGAGGCGGTAGGCATCATCGCTGCGCAGTCGATTGGTGAGCCAGGTACGCAGCTGACGTTGCGCACGTTCCACACCGGTGGCGTGGCTTCGGCTGACGATATCACGCAGGGTTTGCCGCGCGTGCAGGAGATTTTCGAGGCGCGCACGCCGAAAGGGAAGTCGCTGCTTTCGGAAATTGATGGTGTGGTCGAAATCATTCGCGACGACGATATGCGCAAGATTCGGGTGATTTCGAGCGATGTGTACACCGACGAGCAGGATCTGCCTGAGCACTTCCAGCCACTTGTTGCCGACGGCGCTGAAGTGCATGAGAACCAGGTGCTGGCCGAGTCGAATCGGGCCGACATGGGCGGAGAGCCGATTGTGGCGCGCTTGACTGGCCGGGTGCATTTCGGCGACGGCAAGGTAGTGGTGGTGCAGGAAGAGCGCGAGGAGCGCGAGGTGGTGGTACCGCATAGCTCCCGCCTGAGCGTAGGCATTGAGAATGGTTCGCGTGTAACGGCGGGCCAGCCGCTCACCGAAGGCTCCGCCGACCCACAGGAGCTGCTGGAGCTGCAAGGAAAGGAAGCGGTGCAGCGCTACCTGGTGAACGAGGCCCAGAAGGTCTACCGTTCGCAGGGTGTCGATATTAACGACAAGCATGTCGAGATTATCGTGCGCCAGATGCTGCGGCGTGTGCGTATCGAGGAGCCGGGCGACAGCGGGCTGCTGCCTGGTGAGCTGATCGATGCCGCCGAGTTTGGGCGGCTGAACGCCGAGGTGGTAAGCCAGGGCGGCGAGCCAGCCACGGCGGCAACGGTGCTTTTGGGCATCACCAAGGCATCGCTCACTACCGAGAGCTTCCTGTCGGCGGCCTCGTTCCAGGAGACCACGCGCGTGCTCACTGAAGCCGCGATCACCGGCAAGGTCGACTACCTGCGCGGCCTGAAGGAGAACGTGGTTATTGGTAAGCTCATCCCAGCGGGCACGGGCATCGAGAAGCGTAAGCAGATGGCCGAAGACCTGATGGGCGAGCTCGCCTCAGCACGCCCACGCGCCGAGAGCGACGGCGATGGCGCGCAGCTTCCTGCCGATGTGCGCCGCGCCTCGGAGATGCTTGGGCAGAGCGATGGCGGCAAGCCCGCTGGCTCAGCCGACGACGAAGAGATTCGGCGGCGGTTGCGCGCGCTGCTTGAGGGCATCGACGACGAGGTCGGCGAGAGCGCCGAAGACCAGGAAGACATGGCTCAGTTTATGGATGCGCTCGATGAGATGGACGATATGGACATGACGGACGGGTTAGCTGATAAAGACAGCTAGCCGCGTATCACGCAAGCACAAGGCCGGGGCAGTACTGCTCCGGCCTTCTTTTATGCGCGGGGTACTACTTTTATAGGGCTTTCGCTTCCTCAAGCAAATTCTTCATTTTCTTGGTGATTTTTTGAAAAATCACCAAGAAAAGAAAAGTACCGTGCTGCCGCAGGCAAATAAACAAATAAGCGAACGTCCTACATCATATTGTACCTGTTCCTGGTGACAGCCCTATGTCAGTCATTGTGGTGCGGTTCTGCGCTATGATAGAAAGCGCAATAGTTCCTTTAATGTGGGGCATAATGAAGCACGATTGGAGTTTCAAAACCCTTGGCAATACTGTGGAACGGCAGCGTACTCGCACCATTATGGTATTTGTTGCTACAGCGCTATTCTACCTACTGGCGGCCGTTGTGGCGACCTGGCCGCTGGTAGTCAATCTGCGCACGCACCTGCCGATTGGTACCGAGGCACCGCCTACAGTTGCCTTATTCAATCTATGGACGTTGCGCTGGAATGCTGACCGACTTCTAGCTGGCTATGCTGGCTACTGGGATGCACCAATCTTCTTCCCAGCACAAGGCGCATTTGCTTTTTCTGAACCGCAGCCAGTAACTGGAATTGTTTTTGCGCTTCTGCTGGCGCTTGTGGGCGATCATATAGCCGCCTACAACTTGGTAATACTGCTGGGATTGACAGTGAATGGGCTGGCTGTGCGCCAGCTGATGAGCGTGGTAGGCTTGCGGCGCGGCCCGGCGCTGCTGTGTGGATTGCTGGCATTGGCGCTGCCATTTACGAGCTACGAGCTTGGTGTCGTGCAGCTTCTTATGTTGTTTCCGCTGGCACTTGCGCTGGCGGCACTAGCCTGCTTTGCGCAGAGGCGCACATTAGGATCTGCGCTGCTGCTTGGTGGAGCGATCGCGCTAGCTTTTTTTACATGCGAATACTATGGCGCATTCGCGCTGCCGATACTAGGGATAGTGAGCCTGGCATGGGTATTCAGGCGGCTCGACCGCGCGGCAGTTGGCAACCTGCTCATCGGTGGGGCATTTGCTACGATTATGCTATGGCCCTTTTTGCCAGCACAAGCACGGTATACAGCAGCATTTGCGCGTAGCGATACCATAATTAGGCAGAATAGTGCGCAGCTGGTTGATTATATGCGTTTGGCCCCAGGAATGTTAGGCGCGCAAGTCGCACCAGGGCTGCACCTGGCCGGTGGCAGCGGGCAGACATTATACCCAGGCGCTGGTTTAATATTGTTGGCACTATATGGTGTGGGGGGCGGCTGGCGGGCCGGACGACGACGCTGGGTCGTGGGTTGCCTGGCTGGGTTGAGCGTTGCAATCCTCATTAGCTTCGGGCTAAACCTGACGGTTGCTGGCTGGGCACCCTACCAGCTATTACGCATATTGCCAGGCTGGGGGCAGCTACGTAGCCCTTTCCGCATGGCAGCAGTAGCGCAGCTGCTGCTTGTGATGCTCGCTGGTGAAGGACTTAATGCTTTGTGGGTTTGGCGCGGGCAGCTGGGACGTATGTGTGCGCGCACATTCACATTGGTGATCTTTGTTGAAGTGCTGCTTGTGCCCGCCCCGCTTTATCGCTTACCCACTGAGCAGCTGCACGCGCCGTGGGTTGGCTGGTTGGCGACGCAGCCGGGTGGAGCGGTAGCGCTAGTGCCATTTCCGGCTAGTGGCGCGGCTGCCGACTATGAGGATACAGCTATTGGGATGCTTCAAGCACTTGATCATCGGCACCCGCTCGTGAATGGTTATTCGGGCTTTTTCCCTGATGTATACCTTGAATTGCGCGCCGCAATGAACGATTTCCCCAACCAATCGAGCTTGCAGGCATTACGCGGCGCGAATGTTACTTATGTGGTAATTGCGAAAGGGTGGGTGACGCCTGCGCGCCAGCAACTACTCGCTGAGCGGCCGACGCTGCTACAGCCGCTATTCAGCGACAACCTGGCAATAGTGTATCGGTTAGAGAATGGCCCGTAATAATGCCTTATACTACTCATACCAAATCTGCCTGTATTGTTACGCACTACGCACCAACGTTTGGCTTTGTAGTGTGTAATGCGTCGTGCATACTATACACGTATTCAACCGGATTTGGTATCATACCCTATGATTCTAGAACTTTCGCTTACCTACGCAATGTCTGCGATGCCCTGGTGACGTTTGCGCTCCGCAAAAACACCATCAAAGGCGAACTGGGCTTAAGCGAAAACCCTAAAAACAAAGTTCGGGGCAGCGGCGAAGCTGCCCCGAACCTTAAGCTAGCACGTGGGCCTGAACAGCGAGGCTACCAGGCCCGTAAACCTCTGGCCACAAAGGCCGGGTTTGCGATATAGGTGATCAGGAACGGCCCATAGGAGAGCAGGATCAGCGCTAATGCGAACCAAACCCACGTGCCGATGCGGTCGGTGAAGATCGCGGCGCCCTTCTCGGCTGGTATAATAACGTCCACGTTCGGCATGCGTACACTCTCATCGCGCTCACGCGAGAAGAAGAGCGTACCAACCAGCACGATGAAGAAGCACAAGCCGCCCAGGAACATCAGCGTACCGCCGACGGCCTGCATTAAGTTCGGGAAATCCCATTCTGGCAGATGGTAAGTTGCTGCCGAAGCATAGAAGCGCCGTGGCTCGCCCGCGATACCGGCCTGGCTCATACCGCGCGACATAATCGCCACGCCAACGGCCCAGAGCCATACATTCGCCTGTGCGAAGCGCAAGCCCCACAGTTTACGCCCGGTGAGCGATGGCAGCAACCAGTACATAATACCCATAATCGACAGCGTGACCGCCGTACCTACGGTCAAGTGGAAGTGGCCGGGGACGAATGAGGTATTATGCACGATCTGGTTCACATTGTAGCTTGCATTCACCAGGCCGCTAATACCGCCTGACAGGAACGCTAGCCCACCAACCAGCTGCGCAGCCACACTTGGGTCGCCCCACGGCAGCTTGAACACCCAGCCGAGAATACCCTTACCCCCACGGTTGCGGCCAGCATTTTCCAGCGCCGCGATGACACTAAAGGCCGTGATGACGCTTGGGAAGAAAACGGCAAAGGTCAGGATTGCCTGGATGTATTTGAAGATTACTGGTACACCAGGGTCGGTGTACTGGTGGTGCAGGCCCACCGGGATCGACAGCAGCAGGAAGAGCAGGAAGACCAACCGGGCGAGCGGATCGCTATGCAGCTTGCCACCGGCCTGCTTGGGCAACATGGTGTACCACGAAATATACACTGGCAGCAGCCAGAAGTATACAATTGCGTGGCCGCTCAGCCAGAAGAATGTGCGCGACAGCTCGGGATCGATTTTTTCAGTGATGCCCAGTGTCCAGGGAAGAATGAGCACCAGCACCTCAACGGCCACGCCCACCGAGCACAGCACCCACATAATGTAGGTCACCAGCGACATAAACGCCTGGAGCGGAACCTTCTGCCCAGGGTTATCGGCGCGCCAGGCGCGAACAGAGAGCGCGATATTGGCCAGGGTGCACCAGGTGCTTACCACAACAAAGACCAGGCCAAGGTAAAAAATCGGATCGGCCTTGAGCGGTGGGTAGAACGTGAACAGCACCGTTGCCGAGTTGGAGAGAATAGCGAAGCCAGCCATCAACACACCCACCAGCATCAGCCAGAATTGCGCCTGGGTGAGCGCATTTACCGCCATTGGCCGCCCAAGTGCGCGGCTGGTAACATAGGTGAGGAAACCTGCATTAAAGGCAAACGTGAATACGAGCACGTTCAACACGCCGTGCAGTGTGAGTCCTTGCCAGTAACTCTGAAGGCCAACCGAGGAATAGAGGTCGATGTTTGCCCGGTCGACCGCTTGGAACAGGCCCATGAGCAGGCCAACGAATAAGGATACAAAGCCAAGGTAAAGTTGCCAGCGGACGAACCGGTCGTCTCGTGTATACATTACATGTTCTCCTGGGGCTAAGCGACGGTTATCTTGCCGAACATGACGTGGTGAGCGATGCCACAATACTCGTGGCAGATGTAGAGAAACTCGCCCGGCTTATCAAATTTCACGGTAACGGTCGAAACCTGTCCGGGAATAATCATCACATTTGCGCGTTTGCCCGGGATCTCGAAGCCATGGATGATATCTTTTGAGGTGATCTTAAACGTTACGGTAGAACCGACCGGGATATCGAGCTTGTTCGGAAGGAATGCCCAGGTTTGTGCGGTAAGCACGGCTTCATATTGGCCAGGGGCAATCTCACGTAGCTCTGGTTTGTCGAACGGGGCGGTTAGATTTTCGGGATCAACACGGCCATCGGGGTTTGGCAGCTGCATACCCCAAGCAAATGCACTGACGCTTACTGTGAGGAAGAAGACGAGTAATACTGCGCCCGCAGCCCAGAGAAAATACTTTTCCAGACGCTCGATAGGCATGGTGTTAGCTCCGTTCTAGCATCACGAGAAACATCGATCCCCACAGCACGATGATCAGCAGCAGATAGATCAGCATGATAGCGAGCGTGCCATTTGGGTTTGCTCCATGATCACCGTGATCCTCTAATCCTACGTCGCCGCGAGTTTTCTGCTTTTCCACTTGCGACATGGTTGCTCCTTGCCGTGCCTATCACCGCGGATAGCACACGAATAGATGGGCCGCCTCGTACAAATAGCGCTCGGCCCCCTGGCTGTTGCGCGCTTCATCAGTGATAATTCGGATGTCGCGCAGGAAAATGTCAATCGATGGTGTGGCCGTGCGATACTTGGCACGCAGGATGCCATTTGCATCGACCATTGCAAACAGTGGATCGAAGGTGTAGGTGCCATCGGGGTTCGCGCTATAGTATGTTTGGAACCCGCCACCAATCAGGGTTTTTAATTCCTCGGCAGTACCGGTTGCAAATCGCCAGCGCCGAGGATCGGCCCCCAAGCGTTCGGCATAGGCTTGTAAGGTGGCCGGGCTGTCGTGTTGGGCATCGAATGAGATCGTTACTAAGGTAACGGGTGGTAGGGTGGGGTCTGCGGCCAGCCGATCTTGCAGGGTACGAAATATCTGGCTGGTTTGCGGGCAGGTGCCGGTGCAGTTGGTATAGGTGAAGTTGTATATCACAATCTGGCCGCGCAAATCGGAATCAAGTAGCCAGCCGTTATGCTGGTCTACTAAGGCAAACCGTGGTGCCGGTGTCATACGCGGCAATACCACCACTGGCCGTAGAATTGTGAAGCTGGCTATTGCTACAAAGAATAATCCAGCCAATATCGCACTGATTTGCGGCAGCCTGAATTTACGGGCAGCAGCGGGAGTCGAAACAAGCATGGTACAATCCTGGGCGCTACAGCCGCATGGTTGTGTACAAAAGCTGCTCAAAATGTATAGAAAACCGCTATGGGATTTTGTAGCCCGATCATAGCGCACGCACAAAGCGTTCAATCATCATTAGCCGTTTGAAGTTTGGTGATCTTTTCAGGGCATCAGGCAGCTGCTTTAGTTAATAGGCGTATGCTCGCCGTACTCGTTGCAACAATAGAGTTAATTGCTTCTTGGTATTTGGATACCTGAGCCTGATCGGGAATATTGAGGTTTACCATCATTTGGTGGCGTTCATTTGTGATCAGTTCGATCGGGAGCCAAACATCGTGGCAACGCACGAGCGGCGGCTGGTTACCGAGGGGAAGTATCCGCAGCTCTTGAATGAGGTTGCCGCGGCGCTTGCTCGTGATGCCAGTACTCTGAACCGCCTTATACACCTGGCTCTTGCACATGTAAATTTTCCAGGCTTCGAGCAGCTCGGCCACTGCCCCGTAACTCAGCCCAAGCCGGTAGAGCAGCACCGCCAGATCGCGTATGCGCTGTGTAGTGGGCTGGTGTGTAACCCCACCCGGATACATGCGGAAGGTATGCCCACAGGTGAGGCACCGATAGCGATGTGCAATGACTTGCGGGTATGCATGATCGCGTAACGGTTTCACAACCTTTTGGTGTAATCGGAATGTTGTACCAGAGCACGTTTCGATTGGGCAACGCGCTGGTGCTGAGATATGTAATGGCTCAATTTGAGGCAAAATAATCTGAAGGCAGACCATAACTAACCCTCCCGAGGAATAGGTACCGACGGGATGGTGTAACTATATGAGGAAAAAGGTGCGGTAAACGTTAATATTAGAAGGTCAATAGTGATGATCTAGCAACATTCCGAGCTAAATTATTCATGGGCATATAGATCGCCAATATCAGCAGCGATAATCTTTGGTGAGGTGCCAAAGCTATATATTTTGATCATCCGTCCATTGCGATCGAGCAAATAGGATGCCGCACTATGGGTTACTAGGTATGGTTCGCTGGTATTCGCTACTTGCTCTTTTTTATAATACAGGCCGTATTCTTTGCCAATCCGCGCCAGAGTCGTATCGTCGCCCTGGAGGCCAATGAATGCAGGATCGAAGGCTTGCAGAAAACGCGAGAGAACAGCGGGAGTATCGCGTTCGCCATCGACACTCACAAACACGAATTTCACCTGGCTTGCCGCAGTACTCAGCGCGCGTCTTACCTGTACAAAATCAGCAAGCGTCGTAGGGCAGACATCGGGGCAGTGTGTGTAACCAAAGAAGAGCAGGACGTACTTGCCGCGCAAGCTGTTCAGGCTTAGAGGGGTACCATTCTGGCTCGGTAGCGTAAAATCCGAAAGCTCGCGCGGCGGATCGATGGCGGTACCCTGAAGCTCGGCAGTAGGCTCGGGAGAAGGCGTGGTCTGTGGGCGATATGCCGCAAATACGAACACGCCTGTGGCAATAAACATTACAAGCAGGCTTGTGAAAAGGGCAATGCGTAGCCAGTTGCTCGGGCGAACTGGTTCAGCACTTGATTGTGTGGGCGGTTCAGGGGTGGACATACTGGCTCCTTAAGTTGTAGAACTTTCGCTTGCTAGTGTATGTGCCTGCGGCAGCATAGGACTTTTTGCTTTTTCTTGGTCATTTTTGCGCTACGTGCAAAAAATGATCAAGAAAGTACAGAAGTTGCTTGGGTAAGCGAAAGTCCTGGTATCATTAAAATGGTGAAATAGCTTCGTGTCATAGCGCTAGCCGGGTTCAATGTCGTTGTTGGTAGCCGCCCTATTGTAACGCCGTTGCGCATCCTTGTCATTCGCTCCCTGGCACACGCTGCCGCCCGGTAACCTGGCGAAAATCTTCATTGGCGAGCGTGCCAAGCCATTCGCTAATTCGCTCCAAGCGCGTCGCATCATCGGGGTATTGGGGGCAGGTTGAGCAGGCATGCGCACTTGGCTGTTTGTTCAATACACAGCATGTGCGCGGCACATAGAAGCGCACGGCCGGCCCGGCATCGGGGTAGGCAAGAATGGGCCGTGCAGGCTGGTACCATGCTGGCCCCGCCGCGATCAGCGTATGGACAAGTGCTTCTGCATCGGTTCCCGCCGACCGCGCAACCTGGCGGCAGCCAGCTATCAGCGCATCGAACATGATGCTGGCAATGCCCCGGGCGCTGACTCGGCTCGACTGGCGGGCCTGTACGGCGATCGGTGCGAGCGCGCCGAGTGCCAGCTGCGTTACCTGTGTTTCTGGTTGTTCAGTTTTGCTTAGCATTACGCGGCCAACCCAGAGGGCATGCAGCTCCGCACGCTCGTCGAGTACCAGGCCGAAGTGGTCGGGCGTGATTTCGAGCGCTACTTTATCGACAATAAGCGGGGCAAACAGCACGCTGGTGATTGCATACATTGCCATATGAAGCAGTGTGAGATCTGCCTGGCGCTTGTGCATAGATTGAGCGGTCAGCCCGAGCGCCATCTGCTCGAACGTGGCTGATTCGCTTAATAAGGTTAGCGAGCAAGTTCCAGGTGGCGCAACGCCAGTAACAAGCGGCAGACCTGCATGCGCCCACCCGGCGAATGAATACGCCTCGCTCGTCATCATTTTGTCTCCTCAGCGCGATCGAATAGCAGCTGGTGCTTGCCAGTAACCGGGTGAGTGAATGCCGTTGCCTGTATCCGAAATACCTGGCTGATGCGCTCGGCGGTGAGGGCCTCGTGCGGCGGGCCGCTCGCTATGATGCGCCCGGCTTGGAGCACATAAATGCAATCGCACCAGGCCGCCGCCAGGTTCAGATCGTGGAGCGCCGCCACCGTGGTGAGCTTGAGCGCTCGCACACGATGGAGTACATCGAGCTGGTAATGAATATCGAGATGGTTGGTTGGCTCGTCGAGCAGCAGAATCGGCGCTTGCTGAACCAGCGCGCGGGCCAGTAAGGTGCGCTGGCGCTCGCCCCCCGACATCGCATCGAATGGGCGATATGCGAGTGAGGCAAGCCCCATATCATTCAGGCTCTGCGCAACAAGCTGGCGATCCTCAGCGGTGTCGCGCTCGAAGCCTTTCTTGTACGGCAGGCGACCAAGCGCGGCAACTTCGCTGGCGGTGAAGTCGAAGCCGATCTGGTTTTCTTGGGCCACGACCGCGATCCGGCGCGCAGCCTCGATCGGGCTTAAGTTCCACAGGTTATCTTGCCCGAGCAGCACCGCACCGCCTACTGGCTTCAGTGCGCGGTAAAGCCCGCGCAATAGGGTTGTTTTGCCGCTGCCATTTGGGCCAACCAACCCAACGAACTCGCCAGCCTCTACTGCAACAGAGACATCAGAAATGATCCGTGTTTCACTCAAATCGATTGAAAGGTGATCGGATCGCATCATCGCCATAGCATTACCTCGCATCGCGAATCGCCATCGCCTCGCGGCGGCGGATGAGCCAGATAAAGAAGGGCGTGCCAAGGATGGCGGTTAGCACACCGACGGGGATTTCGCTGGGCGCAAAAATCCAGCGCGACACAACATCGACCGCCACGAGGTAAATGCCCCCGAGCAGCAGGGCAACCGGCAGCACCCGCCGATGCTCGGCCCCAACGAGTAGCCGGGCAACATGGGGAACAACTAGCCCGATAAAGCCAATTGGGCCAACGATCGAGACCGCTACGGCAATCACTAATGAGAGGATGACGAAGAGGCGGGTGCGTAGCTGGTCGGGTTTCAAGCCGAAAGACATAGCGGCTTCATCTCCGACGGCCAGCGCATTCAGCGGGCGGGCGTAATACCAGCAAGCAACCGCGGCGATTGCAAGCACGCCCGCCAGCAGTGGGATCTGCGCCCATTGGGCACCGCCCAGGCCGCCAATAAGCCAGAAGAGAATCGCCTGCTGAGCGGCGGGATCGTGGGTGGCGTATTGCATAAATGTGGTGATGCCCGAGAGCGCAAACGAAAGCGCTACGCCTACCAGCAATAAGCGTAGCGACGACACCCGCCCACCCTGGCGCGCCAGGGTAAAGACCAAGATGAGTGTGAGAATAGCGCCAACAAACGCGCCAATTGCTGGCGAAATAATGCCCTTACCAAGTGCGCCGCCGAAGAAAATAACCGCTACCGCGCCCGCTGCCGCCCCCGATTCCACGCCGAGAACGTAAGGATCGGCCAGCGGGTTGCGCACCATCGCCTGCACTGCCACCCCGATTATTGCCAGCCCGGCCCCAATCAGCGCGCCAAGCACCACACGCGGCGCGCGAATCTGCCAGATGATGATGTCGATGCCAGCATCAGTGGGCGCGGTGGAAGCCTGGCTGATATGCCGCCAGATGATCGACCAGACCTGGCCGAAGGGAACACTCACCGCCCCGATCGACATGCCAACGGTAGCAGCGAGTATCAGCAGGGCAAACAGCCCCACCAGGCTGAGGACGTAGCGCCGCCGCTGGTGCGTGCCTGCCGCCAGTACCTCGGCGGTAGTACTGGGAATGATGGCGTCGCTGCTCATTGTACCTTCACCAGGCCATTGATCATTTGCTCAAGCGCATCGATATTGCGCGGCGTTTCGACCCCGCCTTCGTTGTATGAAACCGCAATGTACGCCTTTTTCTTCACGGCGGTGATATTCACCAGCCGTGGGTCGCTGTCGAGCTTCTTCTGAATGCCCTGCATTTCGTCAATATATCCTGGGCCAGCCGAGGTCATAACCCAGATGACATCCGGGTTGCGCTTAACAATCTCTTCCCAGCTCACTGAATCGTAATCGCTCGGGATATCGCCGAATGCGTTTTTCGCACCAGCGAGTGTGATAACTGCATTGGGTGTACCAACCCCACCAGCTGGGTAAGGTTCATCCTCGCCGCTATAGCTCCACACCGTTAGCGGTTTGATGCCAGCATCTTTAACCTTCTGCTGCAGCCCAGCGACGCGCGCCTGGAGTTTAGCAATTTCGGCTTCGGCGCGCTCCCGCACATCGAAGAGAACGCCAATGCTGCGCAGATCGGCGTAGAGCAAGGAAAAATCGGTTACAGGTGTTTTCGATAGATGGCATTCGCCCTGGGTTAGAAACGACTTGACACCCAGCTTGGCCCAGCCGTCGCGATCGGGCAATTCCTTGTTCGATAGCAGCGCTGATGGGTAGATCGACATCACCAGATCGGGCGAGACGGCAACAATCGCTTCTTTCGAGGGGTAATTTCCGCCGTCGTTGATGACTTTCAGCGCATCCATCTCGGCTTTGGTTGGTGCCCACCGCTGGTCAGGGGTTTGGAATTCGGTGAAGCCGACAATTTTACTCTTCAGCCCGAGTAGCAGCAATGCCTCGGTTATGGAGGGATCGAGCGTTACCACGCGCTCGGGCGCTTTATCGTAGGTGGTGGTGCGCCCGCCACAATCGGTGATGGAGATGGGATACTGCGTGCGTTTGGCAGTGGGCGCGGACGTTGCGGCGGACGCGGTTGGCTCGGCGGGTGCCGTCATTGCGGCGGGCGCTGCGGTTGGGCTGGGTGCGACAGTGGGTGTACTGCCACAGGCAGCCAGCAAGTTCAGCAGCACAATCAGGATGCTGCTTGATAGTATGCGGGTCGCAAGGCGCATTCAAGTCCTCCTCTTATAGACAAAACAGATAAAAGGTGT
>JAFEAS010000152.1:0-6446 GCA_018266315.1 Chloroflexi bacterium SZAS-1
TGCTCGGGCCGGGCGGTGGTAATCGTTATGTCACGCATGAAGCCTTATCCTATGACTGCGCGCAGCGCATCTTCCAGCACGTCGAGTCCTTCCTGCAGCTGGTCGTCGCTGATGGTCAGCGGCATTAGGAGGCGCAGACAGTTGGCGTACAGGCCCGCACGCATGGTTAGCACGCCATGCTCGGCGCAATATTTCACTACTGCCAGCACATCATCGGGCGTAGGCTCGCGCGAAGCCGGGTCGCGCACCAGCTCAAGCGCGATCATCGCGCCCAGGCCGCGCACGTCGCCCAGGCGCGGCATCTCGCGCTGCCAGCCGAAGGCGCGCTCGCGAATCACTGAACCAACCTGATTCGCACGCTCAAGCACGCCCGGCTGCTGCATCCACTTCAATACCTCGATCGCAGCCACGCAGGCCAGCGGGTTGCCGCCATAGGTGCCGCCAATGCCGCCGACATGTGCGCGATCGAGCAATTCGGCGCGGCCTGTGGTGGCGGCCAGCGGCAAGCCCGCCGCAATCGACTTCGCACTAACCAGGATGTCAGGCTCGACGCCGAGCTGTTCAGAAGCGAACAGCGTGCCGGTGCGGCCAAAGCCACACTGCACTTCGTCGGCAATCAGCAGGCTGCCGTTGCTGGTGCAGAAGGCGCGCAGCCGCCGCATGAACTCGGCTGGCACCGGGATGAAGCCGCCCTCGCCCTGCACCGGCTCGATGATCACCGCGGCGATCGCCTCGGCACCAACGCCCGCCACCAGCATGCGCTCGAACGCCTCCCAGCAGCGCACAACTGCTTCGGCTTCGCTCAAGCCCATGCGATAGGCCGCCGGGAAGGGTGCGCGGTAAATCTCGGGCGCGAAGGGGCCAAACGTCTTTTTGAAGCTGGTTTTGCTGGTGAGCGAAAGCGTCATCAGCGTGCGGCCATGGTAGCCGCCTTCAAAGGCGATGATCGCCTGGCGGCCGGTGGCGGCGCGCGCAAACTTGATCGCGTTCTCAACCCCCTCGGCACCACTGTTCGAGAGGATGGTTTTGCAGGGGCCGCTGATCGGCACGGCGACATTGAGTCGTTCGCATAGCTCAACATACGACTCGTAGGTGCCCACCAGCGCCGAGAAGTGCAGCAGTCTGGCAGCCTGCGCCTGAATGGCAGCAACCACCTCGGGCGGACAGTGACCGGCGTTCAGCACGCCAATGCCGCCAATGAAGTCGATAAAGGTGTTGCCATCGACATCGGTGACCAGCGCGCCGGAGGCATGATCTACGGCGATCTGGTGGGCTTTGTATAGCCCGTTCGGCACTGCCGCCTCGCGCCGCGCAACGATCGCGCGCGAACGCGGGCCGGGAATCTCGGTGCGGATGTTAATACTGCGGGTGAGCGCCGTCATATGCTGCCTCCACGCTGCTATTCAATTTCTACCTTGCTGCTACCGCATGATAGCACACTCTACCGCGCGCGTTGCGCAAGGGCAAGCGCCACGGAGGCACAGCGACACCGGGTGAGCAATGAAGCAGAAAGGCCACATTGCCACTTACGGATCTGGCTTCTTTCCCAGCACAGCGCAGTGGCTGTCAGGTTTTGCCTTTACGCCACCGCTCACTCACTGCCAACAGCCGATTGCTCGGCGGGCATGCTATTGCCATGCAGCGCCACAATCGCCTGGTCGGCGCTCCAATAGATATTTTCCTCGCCCACCTTCGCCAGCAGCCCGGTGCGCGCAAACATCTCACGCACCGCCGGTTGCAGGCTGCTGAAACACACCTGCGCGCCACGATGCCGCTCGGTTTCTACAATCTGCTCTAACGCCTGAATGCCCATTGCATCAATCAGCGGCACCCCGCGCATGCTAATGATCAGCGCGCGCCAATCACCCGCGTTCTTAAATGCTTCCAGCACGGTATTCACGCTGCCAAAAAAGAGCGGCCCAGTCAGGTAGTAAATATGCACCGCCGGGTCGGTGGTGAGCAGGCGATAGCCGATCTGGCGCAGGCGCGTTGGATCCACTGGCTCGCTGGTAACGCCCATGCTGCCTGCCGATTGGCGCAGGTAGATTAGCGCCGAGATCGCGATACCAATCAGAATCGCCTGGGTCAGATCGAGCGCGACCGTTGCAATCATCGTTACCAGCATGCCGATCAGCGCGTGCTTGAGCCGCGAACGGGTGAAGAACCGAATCGCTTCCCACTCGTTCATGCGCCAGGCGGTTACCAGCAGCACGCCTGCCAGCGCCGCCATGGGGATACGCCCGATCAGTGGGGCCAGCACCAGCACGCTGAGCAGCAGCACGCCCGCATGCACAAAGCTCATCATGCGCGTCAGGCCACCACTCTTCACACCCACACTGGTGCGCGCAATTGCAGCAGTAGCGGGCACGCCGCCAAAGAAGGGAATCACGATATTCCCAATGCCCTGGCCGATCAGTTCCTGGTTGCTATCCAGAGGCTTGCCGGTCATTGTTGCGCCAACCGCACCGCACAGCAGGCTTTCGATACCGCCCAGCGCAGCGATTGAAATCGCGGCGGGCAGCAGGTCGGTGAGCGCGCCCCAGGGGATGCTGCCCAGCGTCAGCCGGTTGTCGAGCAGAATCGTGCGCGGAATGTCGCCAATAATTGGCACCTGCCAGCCGGCCACTACTGCCACAATCGCCGCGAAAATTAGCCCCACCAGCGAGCCGGGAATGCTCTTATTGATGCGCGGAGCCAGCAGCATAGTTGCCATCACAATGCCGCCCAGCGCCAGGGCGTGCCAATCGGGCACTACCAGGTGGGTGACGTAATACAGCAGCTTTGCCAGCGAATTATCGGCCTTGGGCGTCTGCACGCCCAGGAAGTTGTCGATCTGGCCGATCGCAATGATCAGCGCAATACCGCTGGTGAAGCCAGTAATTACCGGCGAAGGGATGAATGCAATATAGCGGCCCAGCCGAAACACACCGAGTAGCACCAGGAAAATGCCCGCCAGCATACCCGCCACCCAGATTCCCGGCAAGCCATAGCGCTGCGCCAGCACAATCAGCACCGCCGACATCGCGCCGGTGGGGCCGCTGATCTGGTAGGATGCGCCGCCCAGCCCGGCGATCAGGATGCCGGAGAGAATGGCGGTAACCAGGCCAGCGGCGGCGGTGGCCCCACTCGCCACGCCAAACGCCAGGGCTAGCGGCAGCGCCACTGCGCCAACCGTCAGCCCGGCCAGCAAGTCGCGCTGGAAGATCGCCCAGCTATAATCGGCGAATTCGCGCTGCCAGATCGCAAACAGGGGAAACCGAGTGAGCGCAGCTTTCATGCAGTCGTTCCTTCTGAAGTGAAATAAAAAACCAAGCACGGTGCTGTTATGCCCCAATGCTCGGCTGTGAGCTGGTGCTATGGCTCGTTCGCATACCCGCTCGCGTCGTCGATCTGGACATCGTAGCCGCCATCGGGGCGGGCGCGCAGGCGAATGTGGTAGGCACCGCGCACAATCTGGCGGCGGCGCAACTCGTCATCCACCTGCTGCCGAATGTCTTCCCATAGCTGGGCTTCACCGCGATAGTAGCGGCGAATCAGCGCATTGAGCGCGTCGTCGGCGGGCCAGCGCATCGCAGTTCCTCCTCGTTATATTTCACGAAGAGTACCATTGAATAGCCCGACATGCAAAGGCCCCTTGTTTCTAAAACAGGAACAAGGGGCCTTGGTTCACTCTTCAGGCCAGAACTTAGCGCCGCGCGGTGGGCATAAACACAAAGCTATACGCCGAGAGCGCGCCTTTTGCGGTGTAAGTGGCAACATTGCCCGCCCGGTCGGTCGCGCTGATCATGATCGCTATATTCTTCCCGCCCCAAGGAGCGTTGATCATCACGCTGTATTTGCCGGGTGCAATCAGCTTCAGCGGCAGCTCCTGCCACGTTGCGCCATCGTTGCTGTACGTGGCAACCGCCTCAGCCACACCGCTCGCATCGTCGCTAATATCGGTATTCAGCAGAATCTGCATAGCAATTGGCTGGAAACCACCTGAGGGTAATTGCAGCGTGACATTGCGAATATCGGGCGGCGCGGTATCGGTCATCATCACTTGCGGCGCGCTCTGCGGATCGATGTACGTCACTTCAAACACCATTTGCGCGAAGCGCCGCAGCCGCCCGGTGCGCGCGGTTGTGCCCCAGAACTGCGCCGGTGCCATCAGCAGCCGATCGGTGAACTGCCCGCCTTGGGCGCTGCGCTGGTAGGTAAAGGGCTGCTCGGGCAGCCAGCGCCCGCGCACCGAAAGATTCGGGTCGTTCTGCTGCTGCAAGAAGGTTGTATCGGTGGTGATAGTGGTAATGTGCGGGTTATAGCCCGATTGCTCAGGCAGCACCGTGGCGCTTACCAGCCGCACCCCACGCGGCTGCGGAATACGCGTATCACCGCTATTGCCGCTCTTATCGGTGGGGTTAAGCGTAATATCATACGCTAGCAGCGGCACCACCGGCTTGCCCGCCGCCACCAGCATATCGATCGTTGGCGTCAGCACCTCGCCCTGGCGGAAGCTATCGAGAATATCGGCGCTATCGACAGTTGGCACGCGGTCGCCGTTCAGATCCTGCTCGTTATACACGACATTCGTCAGCGTAATCAGGCGGGTGAAGGTTGGCCGCGCTGCCGACAGGTCGGCTAGCACACCGGGGTCAACCGGCTGCGACGGCGGGTCGAATGAACCCTGGAAGTTGCTGATGTATGGCGCAGGCGTCGGGTTCGGCACCTTCACGCGAATGAACGGCAGGCCATACAGCGTCATCTCAAGCAGCGCCTTCTCGTCGTAGATGCTAAAGCTACCCGGCCCAGCCTGGCGCAGGTATTCGCGCTTGGCCCGCATCAGCGATTCGCCCAGCGGCGCGCCAAGGTAGGTGCTGTCGGTATTCGTTATGTTGCGGCCTAGCGCCTTGGTAAACAGCACCGCCAGCTTCTCGCTATAGGCCACCAGGTCGCTGTCGCCATAGCCAAAGCCGGTATTCCCCACCCAGTTACCGCCCTGCTTCAGCACCGCGCTGGGGAAATCGAACTGGTAAGCCCCGGCGGTGCTGGCAATGTCACCATTGATCACCGTCAGGCCCGAATGGCAGCCGATTGAATAGCCTAGCGAAGTAGAGGGGAAGCTGAGAAGCTGAATTCCATCGCCGCTCGGATCGATAAAGTAGCTACGTCGTTCCGCGCCGCTGACCACGGTTGGCTCGTACAGCCGCTGCGCAGTGAGACCACCCACACCATTGGCCGGGATCGCCAGGTGATGATCGAAGTGGCCGTTAATCGACATCAGGTGGTAGAAGGTATTCACCGTGCTGTATGGCGTCACAAGCTGCGGCAGCTGGTTGCTAAACCAGGTGTTCGTCAGGTTGTTCTGCGTCCAGCTATCGTTCACTAGCGAATTGAGCGTTGGCGTGGTGCCTAGCTGGCCGCTAGGCGAGAAGCCAAATTGCTGATACAGCCCCGCAATCTCGCTCGCCTCGTCCTTCACAAAATCGTAGCCGGTTACGAATGCGCCGCCCGCACGGTTAAGCGGCAAATTCACCGACGGAACCTTCTCCTTGCTGGCATCAACCGTGTAGGGGTCATTCATCTCAGAGTACGTTTCGAACGCCCTGAGATAGTGCCAGATATCGCCTGGCGTTTCAACTAGGCGGCCAATGCCCAGCTCGGGCAGGTACAGCCCGCGCCCGCGCCAGGCGGTTGGCCTGCGGTCGGCATAGTAATTATCGGTGAGGATGGTACGGTAGAAGGTGCTGCCGCCCAGGTAGGTCTTCGCCGCGCTACCCGCTGCAAGATTAAACACGCCGCTATTATTCATCTGTGTGAAGTAATCGGCCTCGTTCGAGATGCGTGTTTCATCAGGTACGCGGAAGAAGGGGATGAGGTTATCGCCACCCACCAGCACAATATCTTGCACATTCGGGTAGTAGCTATCGATCGCGCGGTTGATGACGAACAGAATCTGGCGTGCCAGCTCGTTCGCCAGCAGCGGCTGCCCGCGATCGCCATCCCACTGCGTATACAGCGCCTTTATATTATTCCACAGGGCGGTATCGCCGGTGGGGTTGATCGGCCCAAAGCCGCCGCCCAGGTCAATCACCAGGCCGTTGCTGCGTGCCAGCAGCTGGCTGCCTGAATTACGCAAAATTAGCTCAAGATTGGTTATAGCGCTCTGATCAACGGGCGTCTGGTAGCGGCTACTCATCACCAGGCTGTTGTAAATGAACAGCGTGCGGATGCTGGTGTTTGGTGCGGTTTGCCCCGAAAACTGGGTAACTGGAATAGCGCGCACGGTTGGGCTAACTAAGCTGCCCTCGGTGAGCTTGACGCTCAGCTGGTAGGGGGTATCGCTATACGCGCCCGCCGCGCTATATACGAAGATGTAGTACGTCCCTGGGCGCGGCAAATATGCTTCAACCTTCTCGCTTTGCGTGCCCGAATTTGTGGAAAGCGATTGTAAATTCCCGAGCGAT
>JAFEAS010000152.1:6500-25847 GCA_018266315.1 Chloroflexi bacterium SZAS-1
GAGTCGATCGCGCCGGTATCGCTGACATTGCTCAGGTCGACCCCATCGCTCACAGTAAGCGTGCTGGTAAGTGGGTTACTGAACAGCGCCATATCATAATCAGCGGGCAAATTCGCCAGCTGGATCGACACCGATGCGCCGCCTTTTTGCACAATAAACTTGTACCAGTCACCCTGTTTCGCCTGGCTATCGTTTACTGCATCGATCGTACCCGTAAGTGTGCGCGTGAGGGTCTGCGGCTCAAGCAGCACCATCGTAGCGTCGCCAAGGGTGTTATTTGGCTCGCATTCTTTGGTGGGGTCGGCGGAACATGCCTGGGGAGTACTCTGCGCCAGTGCGCGCGGGTGGCTGATCGCCTCGGGTAGGCTGCCAGCGAGCAGCAGCACCATGATGAGCGCCAGCAGTGCCCGCCGGGCGGAAACAGAGTGCGGTGTAGAGTTCATAGAGTCTCCTTGTAGTGATAGCGCTGCACTACCACCAGCGCGTCATCAAGATCGCGCTGGGCACCCATGTCGCGCAGAGTGGGTAGTGCTTCGGTAATTGCGCGTTGCCCCGCCTCATAGCGATCGAGCGCCGGAGCCAGGGCGGCAATTGCCACCAGTGTGCGCGCAACCTCGTGCCGGTTTGTGGCTTCCCGCAGCAGCTTCAGGCTGCTTGTCAGTTCGTTCCAGGCATCTTCGCGTTTGCCCGCCTGCGCCAGAATTTCGGCGTACACCCGGCGCGACATGCCTTCCTCGGCGCGCGCTTCCAGGCGCATTGCGGTTTCAAGCGAAAGCTCGATCGCCAAGCGCGCTTTGGGCATTTCACCGCGCCGTAGGTGCAGCTCGGCGATGTACCGCTCAAGTTCGGGCAGAAAATCTTCAGCACCGACCTGATTAAACAATGCGGTGCTCTGGTGCAGGCTGGCTTCAGCACTAGCCAGATCGCCGCGCTGCAAATGAGTTGCGCCAATATTCATATGCAATAGCCCGGTGGCATACACCGAGCCAAGCCGCTCGAAGATCGCCAGGCTATGGCGATACTGCGCAATCGCCGCATCTACCTGATTTTGCAGTTTGAGCACATTCCCCAGGTTGTTCGCGATCATGGCTTCGCCATAAATATCGCCGATCGACTGCTTGATCTGGGCACCCGCTTCGTAGTGCTGGCGCGCATCGACCAGGTTGCCCATTTCGAAGTAGGCAATCGCAATATCATTGTGCGTATCGGCAAGGTCGCCCAAAATTTGCTCTTGCTGGCTTAAGGTGAGCGCCTGCTGTAATAAGGTAATGGCCTGCGCCATATTGCCCAGGTTGATCTGAATTCCGCCCAGCTTACGTAGTGCATAGGCTTGCTCGCGATCATTGTGGTGCTGAATTGCCAGCTGCAACGCTCGCTCGCCCCATTCCTGGCCCTGCACAAACCGCCCCTGCCGCTGGTGCAGGCTAATCCCCAAATTCAGGCAGCGTACCAGGTTGAGGCTATGCTCGGCCCCCGGCAAGGCCAGCGCGCGAGCAACCCACTCAAGCGCGGCATCAATTGCGCCGCGCAGGCCGTGTACGCGCGCGATATGGTGGTGCAGTCGCACTGTCTCATCAATGGTTGCGTCGGGCTGCTGCCCGAGAATATCGAGCGCGCGGGCGTAGTGCTCAAGCGCCGCATCGTATTCACCAATCAGGGCATATACCACGCCCAGGCGCTCGTTCAGCTCAACCAGCTGCCCACCCGGCACGGCAAAAGCTGCGCTAGATACCGCGCCCTCGGGCTGTGGCGTATGGGCTTCCTGGCGCTCTGCAATCTGTAATGCGCGCTCGAAAAGCGCAATGGCCTCGCGGTTGGCGTAGCGCGCCTGAGCTTGCCGCCCGGCCCGCAGGTGGTAATCGAATGCACGACCCCAATCTTCGGCCAGCAAATAGTGGCGCGCGAGCAATGCAAGTTGATCATCGAGCCGATTCGCGTGGAGCAGCTCAATCCGCTGCGCGACACGGCGGTGCAGCCCGCGGCGGCGCGCATACAAAATGGCCTCATATGCGACATCGCGGGTAAGCACATGGCGAAACAGGTACGCTAGCTCCTGGTCAAGCTCCTCGGCGGCGATCAGATCGGTTTGGGCCAATATGTGGAGCTGCGCCTGCAAGCTCTGCGTATCGCTCATTACGCCCGAAAGCACCGGGTAAGGGAAGCGCCGACCGATGACAGCTGCGGTTTGTACGACATCGCGGTTGCGATCATCCAGCCGGTCGAGGCGCGCCGTAATCACGCCCTCAATACTATCGGGCACACTCGCATCGTCGAGCGGGCGGGTGAGCTGCCAGGTAGCACCCTGCTGCGCCAGCGCCCCGGTTTCTACCATACTGCGCACAAGCTCTTCAATGAAAAACGGATTTCCCTGCGTTTTATCAACCAGCGTTGCCAGCTCGGGCGGCGGTTCGCCGCGCAGCAGCTCGTGCATCAGGCGCGTGCAGCTCTCGGGTGGCAGCTCGCGCAGCTCAATCCGCATACAATTGGGCTGCTCGCGCCATGGCTCGGTAATACTTGGGTCGAGGCGGTAGCCAAGCAGCAGCAGCAGTGGCGCTCCGGCAACATTCCCCGCGAGCCGTGCCAGCAGCTCGCGCGACGAAGCATCGGCCCAGTGCAAATCGTCGGCGATCAGCGCGAAGGGGTGGGTGCGCGCTTCAGCCAGTAGCAGCTCTTCAAAAAGCTCAGCCGTGCGTGCATGGCGCTGTTGTGGCGTCAGCGCGGCGATCAGTGGCGTTTCGGCGAATGGCAAGCCGAGCAAGTCGCCCAGCAGCGGCGCAAAACGCAGCAGCTCGGGCGTAAGCTCGCGCACCCGCCGCGCAACCAGATCAAACACCTGACCCGGAGCCTGTACGAGATTCAGGTTGAAAAATTGCACCAGTAGCTCGCGAACCAGCGCATACGCATTATTTTGATCGTAGCTCTGGGCCTCGACACTATACAGAAAAAACGCGGCGAGCCCTTTAGACGCACCAGATTGAATCACCATCTGCTGAAGCGCCGCCTCGATCAGGCGCGTTTTGCCCGTGCCAGCCTCGCCCACCAGAGCAATAACCTGCCCCTGCCGCGCATTAAATGCCAGCCGCGCCTGGTCGAGCATCTGCTGCACTTCTGTGTCGCGGCCAACCAGCTCAGGGCGCGCCAGGCTGTGCCGGGCTTCTTGCAATACACCGAATGGGCGCAGCACTCGCGCAATCGGCACTGGATCTGCCACGCCCTTCAGCCGCACGGGCGCAAGCTCTTGCAGCTCAATATGGCGCTCAATCGCGCGGCGCGTCGAGGGCGAAACAATAATTGTGCGTTCCTCCGCAGCCGACATTAAGCGGGCTGCGAGATTGACATGCTGCCCCATCACGCTATATTCGTGGCGTTGATCCGAACCAACCTTCCCAGCAAATACAACCCCGGTATTAATACCAATGCGCTGCTTGAAAAGCTGGCGATCAACCTGGAGCAGCCGACCAACTCTGGGATGCAGGAGATCGTACACCGCCTGGTTGGCCTCGCTCACCACCTCGTTCAGCTCAAATGCCGCCCGCGTGGCACGAAGCGGGTCGTCTTCATGAGCAACCGGCGCACCAAACAGCGCCATCAGCTTATCGCCATAGGTGTACATATCAACTTTGTTGACAATGCCGCCGTAGCGATGAATGACTTCCTGAGCGCGCCGATAATAGGCATTGAGCACCTGCACTGCGGTATCGCAGTCGTCGCCAATCATATCGAGCACACGCGTGAAAGGGTAAAAGTGGGCGAACAGCACGGTAACTGGCCGAAATTCACCCGATGCTTGCTCGCCGTCTGGCTCGATAAAGCGCCGTGGGAGGCCGCGCGGCAAGTACGGGCGCAATGAGTCAATCTGCTTCGCCAGTGTAACAAGCTCACGCAGATCGCTACGCCCTAATCCGCGGCCCCACCTACTGAATGGCGGCGGTATCGTTATGTGTGGGATTTGGGACAGGTGGAAAAACCCCGATTGGCGTTGCTCCACCACTGCATCGGGCACTAAATCGCGGGTTTGGCGCGAAATCACCACTTCGCCTGGCTCGGCAATTTCCTGCGCCAGCGCCACCCGGTTGATATTCCGCCCAGTAACCACCAGCTCGATATGGTCGGTATCGCCCACCTCGGCAGCAAACACATGCCCACTGTGCACACCAATACGCAGGCGCAGGGTGAAGGTGCCAGCGCGCGTTTGCAAAGCGCTGAACTCGCGCATGCGCTCTTGCATCGCCAGCGCCGCCCGACTCGCCAAGCGCGCATGGTCGTCCTCAAGCGTGGCAGCATCGAAAAAGGCCGTTAGCGCATCGCCACCAAATTTGAGCAGCCCGCCCCGGCAGCGGTGAATCTCTTCTACCAGTGCCGTAAAAAGCGCATTAATGATTGCCGAGATTTCTTCGGCCCCCTGCTTACCCAGCGCACTCAACGTGCCGGATAGCGCCGTAAAGCCCGACAGATCGGCAAATAGCACTGAACCATTCCAGTAGGTGCCACGCACCCGCCCCGGCGCTGGCGCTGCCAACTGCTCGCGCACCAGCGCCGACGGGATGTAGGTTGCGATCGCGCTCAGCTCGTTACGCAGGCGGGCTACCTCGGCCCACACGGTATCCTCTGGCAGCATGCCAGTTTCTTGCAATACGCGAACGCGCTCGGGGGTAAGGTATGCCTGTAATAAGGCAATATCAGCAAATTGCGCGCGATCGGATTCGGCCACAACATATATCCTTAAAATCGATGACCACGTTTATGTAGCAAACAAACGCCAACACAACGGCGATTGTCAGTGCAGCCAATACGCCTGCATCGCAGGGCCGCATGGTTGCAGCATGTATGGTATCACAGCCTGCCGTACCAAATTGTACAATTTTGTGATCGACCCTGATCAGGACTGAAAACAGTCCACACCAATTAAACGAGTCATGCGCGGGCGTTTTTCAATCGCATTGCTGCGACACAGCCTCGTAGTTATGCATACGGCATCTGTCTGATTCCTTGGTTTTATACAAAATCCAGTTGAATATGTGTAGATCATGTTCGACGCATTACGCACTACAAAGCCAAGCGTCAGTGCGTAGCGCATAATATCACTGGCGAATTTGGCATTACTCGTGTTGTTCGTGGCGTAGTCAAGCACTGCACAAGCAAAGGAACAACAAGCGATGCACCGATTTTAGTATTCCGCGATCAAATAACATTATGTAAATATAAGGTGCAAATAAAATAGCGCAGGCTCGTGCGAACCTGCGCAGTGCGTGCGCGTTCCTCTAACTGACGATCAAGCTATGCCACTTCCTGGCGTTTACGAAAGCGCGGCTGATCACCAAGAATAACCCGCCGGGCGTAGAGCAAGCGCTGAAGCGCCGTAATATGCGAAAAAACGCCGACGGCAATGACGGCCCATTGTAGTAAACGTAATTGTGGAAAGAATGGCTGGAGCAGCAGTCCAATGCTCAGGGCAATTATTTTCTCAGGGCGACCCGCAAAGCCAACATCGCACGAAGCCACTTTGCCGCTTGCTTCGGCGCGCGCGCGTACATAGCTCGCCATCACCATCCCAAACAGCGCAAACATGGCCCAGCCCGGGGTTGAAGCGCCGCTCAGCATAATGCCGAGCAGAATGAAGAACTCGGCATAGCGATCGACCACATGATCAAACAGCATACCCGCCGGGCTTGAGGTGCCGCCCGCCCGCGCGGTTGCGCCATCTAGCACATCAGCGGCGGTCATGAGCAGAATAAGCACAACCCCCAGCAAAAAGGCGCGCCGCGATATGGCAAATGCCGCGCCACCGCCCAGGAACAGACTCAGCAGTGTCAGCATATCGGGCGTGATACCAGCACGCACGAACAACCCGCCCAACGGAAGTGTGAGCTGCTCATACCCTTTTCGAAAGCGCGTGAGTGTTGGTTTCATACAACCTCCGTTACAAGGTAAGAAGCTTTTCAACCCGCCGCTCGACCGCTTCAAGCCGAATTGGCGCATCAGGGCCAGTATGTTCGATCCAAATTGAGGCGGTAGCCGCCCCATAACATCCCGCCCGATAAAGATCCGCTGGGTCGTTCAAATAGGCATGAATAAACCCCGCCATGTAGGTATCGCCCGCGCCGGTCGGGTCGTGCGCGTCGGTACGATATGCTGGCACGCGATAACACCGATGACCATCATCAATCAGCGAGCCAGCCTCGGCGAGGGTGACAATCGCAAGCTCGCAGCCAAGTGCCCGCAACCGGCGCGCCGCCTCGGGGCCATTGGTGCGCGGGTTCACGCCAGTTATTACCTCGGCTTCAAGCTCGTTGGCCTTAATCACCCGAAACAATGGCGCAATCTGGGCCAATTCAGGTGGGTAGAAATGTTCGATACGGCCCAGTTCACCGATACGTCGCAACAACCCTTGTGGATCGAGAAAGAGCGGTGCCTCGCTCAATGCATGCACACGTTCTATCAATTCAAACGATGTTTCTTGCAAAATTGGGCCAATAATTATAGCCGCGGCCTCCCGGCATACTTCAGGCACCATTTCAATCGGCGCGGCAACACCCAGCACATCGAGTGTGCGATTGCCGCTTGCATCGTACACTAAGCCAAAGCCGCCAGTTTGTTCGCACAGTTCGGTAATAGCCGATACATGGTAGCGCGTAAGATCGGCTGTAAATCGCTCATAATAATCGGCACCAATACGGCCTATAAGGGTTGTTTCGTGGCCCAGCCGTGCGAGTGCAAGGCAGCCATTGGTTGAGCAACCGGAAAGCACGCGCTCTCCGGTTGTGATGGTTGGTGTTTTAATATAATCGTAGACAGGGTTGCCAAACGCAACAATCATGAACAATAACTTTCTATATCCTGCTCAAGAAACCGTGCGAAGCAAATCGAAAAACTCTTGCAGTTTTTCATCGGTATGAAACACAATGGTAACCCGGAGATCTTTGTCGGTGCGTGCTATTTGTACGGGTGTACCGAGTGCCTGCTCTAGCTCGCGCTTTACCTCAAGGTCATCTGCCGAGGGCGATGAGGGCGCTGCTGCCGCGCTCGCCGGCTTGGCCGCCTTTCTGCGCACAGCTGGCGTGTCAGAGCGGCGCTGATGAAGCGCTTCAAGCGCACGCGCAAAATCGTCGCCATACTCCTTCACCAAATCGCTAAGGCGCTCGGTATCTCGTACTGTTAAATCTTCGGCGAGAATAGCCGCGAGCGCCTGGCGTTGCAGCTCGGCGTCTTTTAACCGTAGCAAGGCGCGGCCATGCCCGGCACTGAGTGTACCTTTCAGCAACGCTTGCTGCGCATCATCGGCTAATTGCAGTAAGCGACGGGTATTTGCAATTGCCTCACGGCTTTGCTTGCCCAGGCGGCGCGCAATTTCCTCATCGCTGAGCACAAAATCATCCTTCAGCGACTGATAGGCATGCGCTTCTTCAATCGGGTTTAAATCGGCCCGTTGAACATTCTCAATCAAAGCCAGCTCAAGCAGCTGCTGAGGGGTCGTTTCCCGCACAATAACTGGCACCCGCTCAAGGCCAGCACGCTGGGCAGCGCGCCACCGGCGCTCACCAGCGATCAGTTCATAGGCTTCTTCACTCTGCTTACTGACAATCAGCGGCTGGATGATACCGTGCTCACGAATTGATGCGGCCAGCTCATCCAGGGCTAGCTCATCGAAATACGTTCGCGGCTGCCGCGGGTTCTGTTGAATACTGCCGGTTGGAACCTCGCGCACGCTGCTTTCTGGCGCAGCCGGTGCAAACAATGAATCGAGGCCACGGCCCATACCTCCGCGTACACGTTTATTCATACCCCAACCTTTTTCCTAAACGTCGTATTATTTCTTGTACCAGCTGATAATATGATTGTGCTGCCCGGCTTTGCGGATCATACTCGAAAAGAAGTTGGCCATAACTTGGCGCTTCGCTTACCCGTACACTACGCGGAATCAGCGTGTTGAAAATACGCTGTGGAAAATAACGGCGTACTTCTTCAACCACCTGCTGCGCCAGGTTCGTGCGGCCATCGTACATAGTCATCACTACACCCAAAATTGCCAGGCGCGAGTTCAGCTGTTGTTGCACGCGGTCGATGGTGCCCTTGAGTTGGGCCAAACCTTCGAGCGCCAGATACTCGCACTGTAACGGTATCAGCACATAATCAGCGGCACACAGGGCATTGAGGGTCAGTAGCCCTAGCGATGGTGGGCAATCTATCAGCACGATATCGTAGTGCGGTGCCACCTGGCGCACAACGCCGCGCATGCGCCACTCGCGCTCAGCGGCACTGGCAAGCTCAATCATTGCACCGGCCAGGTGTTCGCTTGCGGGAAGCAGATCGTAGCGTTCCCGGCCCGTGGCACAAATTGCGGCTGCCGGGTCGGCAATACCCATCAATACTTCATAGGTGGTTGCTTCGAGCGCGCGCTTATTAATGCCCAGGCTGGTGGTGGCATTCCCCTGCGGATCGCAATCGACAAGCAATACCCGTTTTCCAGATCGCGCTAGTTCGCCAGCAACATTCACCGACGTGGCCGTTTTGCCCACCCCGCCTTTCTGGTTCGATACCGCAATAACGATAGAATCTAGCACTTGTTTGGGCTGTGTCACTATCACACCTACCAGGCATATCTACAAACACGCGGGCAAAACAACCCGAACTGTTTCACGTGAAACGCTTATAAGTATACTTCAGCTTTTCGCAAGTGTTTCACGTGAAACACCTGCATCGTACCAGTTAAAGCCGTCTTGTTGTTCAACACGCTACATATCACAGTGCCAGCATTGTAGCACGCAGGTACTCTCTTGCCAATTAAAACAGCACCGATAAGAGTATCGGCGCTGAAAAAAAGTATCGTCAATTGTGAATAGTTCTATGTAGGCGCTACACAAAGCGTATTGTTACACAATGAACAATCGCTCTACGGCAGAAATTTCATCGGGTTAACTGCCTTGCCATTGATCTTTACCGTAAAGTGCAGGTGCACGCCAGTTGAATATCCACCGCCGCTCCGATCGTAGGTGCTACCCATATAGCCAATTAAGTCACCAGCTTCCACCATCGTGCCTACTTTCACAGGCGGTTTTTTGATCATATGCCCATAAATAGTGGTAATGCCATCGCCATGATCAATTTTTACACAATAGCCAAAGCCACTGCACCACCCAGATTCATACACCTCTCCCCGGCGGGCTGCATAAATCTTCGTCCAGGCAGCATTTGCAATATCGAGGCCATCGTGGAAACTACGGAAAGGTGCTGAGCGCCACCCAAATTGCGATGTAACCGAGCCGTGTGCAGGCCAAACCCAAACGGGCGGTAGGGCTGGGAAGTCGTTGGTTTCGGGTACCGCAGCGATCGCATTGGCACTTAAACCCAGCAGATCAGCACGCACCCACCCGGTTTGCCCAATTCCATCTTCAACCTTAACCCACTGCTCGTGGCGCGCAAGCAGCTTAAGGCGCTTGCCAGCATCGAGGGTACCAATTTTCGCATACGCCCGGCCTGGCCCAACGCGTAGATTGGTCTCGGCTTCCTGCACCGTGCCTGCTGCTACCGCCCGCAGGCTGGCAATCCCTGCTTCGCCGCCTAAGCGTGTGAGTATATCGGCAGGGTATGGCGCAGATCCATTCGGAATGAATATTTCGCCCCCAACTAGCAATGGCTCGCCAGATTGAAGGTTATTCGACTTAAAGAGGGTGATCGCCTGCGGGCGCACGCCAAACTGCGCGGCAATCGAATCAAGCGTTTCGCCTTCAGCAATCACGTGCGGCACACCGGCCAGGCGCGGGATGCGCAGCTCTTGCCCGGCGGCGAACACACTTTCTGAAGCAATATCATTCGACCAAAATAAAGCGGCAACGCTTGTGTGATACTGCGCCGCAATTTGCCCGAGGGTTTCACCTTCAGCCACGACATGGGTTTCGACGAATGCGGGAGCAAGCACTAGATCAGGGGTGCGTATTTGGGGCAGCGCCTCGCTCTCGCTCATACCGCTTTGCATACTACCGATTGAACGCTGTATCTGTACGTCAGCAACAGTAGCGGGCGCGGTTATAGCCGGTACCGGGCTGGCTGCACCAGCTGTATCAGAAGAAAAAGAACCGAAGACGCTGCTAATAATTACCAGGAATACAATGCTAAGGGTGACAAGATGGGCAGCCAAACGTAGGGGGATTCCAGAGCGGCGCAGCAAGAAGCGCCAATTTGACTGCCAGGAAATGCGCGAATGCGGGGCAGCAATATTATCGCTGCCATGGAGTGCCGCTCGTGCGCTGCGCACTGCTTGAGAAACTGTATGGGTACGGCGCCATAACGCCGAAACACACGCTACAATCCACGTATTCCAGACCCGCTCGGTCTGAGTAAATACGTGCCGTGCCGGGAGTTGATCTGGATTCCTACCAGATGCCGAGCTACGTCGTGTACGTGCACGGCGCGCTCGTACTGCCCGTGTTGGTTGAGCCATATCCTGCGCTCACTCGTGCGGAATGCCAAAGAAATTACTTCTACATTCCACAATGTTACCAGAAGCGCTTGACATAACGTCAAGAAAACGCAATATTCCTACCAATACGTACACTTGCACTAATCGCGGCAAAGATAATACGGAGCACTTGTTTTGTCAAACAAAAACATACCCCACGCCTTGACGTACCCTTTAGCGGCGTGTTACTATACTGTGCACAATACAGTTCCATCCTCTCCCACCCCACACATAGGGAGACGCACCGGGCACTCTACCAGCGCGCTTCCCGCGGAAAGGTCGATATTCATGATACGTGTAACTGTTGACAGTATCCGCGTGAGCCTGTTGACTCAGCACCGCGTCGTAGTGCTCCGCGAGGCGGATAGCCGCAAATATCTGCCGATCTGGATCGGAGCATTCGAGGCCGATGCGATCACATTAGCGATCCAGGGTCACCCGCCCCAGCGCCCTATGACCCACGATCTGCTCAAAACCGTCTTTGGCGAGCTCGGCGCGGCCATTAGCCATATTGTCATTAACGACATTCACGATAGTACGTTCTACGCGCGTATTATTGTCGAACAGGCTGGGCATACGATCGAAATCGATGCACGGCCGAGCGACGCGATTGCATTAGCTGTACGCAGCGAAGTGCCAATTTATGTTGAAGAACATGTGCTTAACCAGGCGGGGGTACCTTTAGAAGATGAAGAAAACACGGATAACGAAGAGCCGCAGACAGCATCTGATGAGCCTGAGAAAGAACCGGCCGATGAGGGTTTAACGCTTTTCCGTGATTTTATCAATACCCTTGATCTGGAAGATGATGAGGGTGGTAAGGAAAAGAAATAAGCCTGGTAAAGTGCGCGCTACATTACGCGATATCTACGTTCGATCGTAGGTACCGCGCTTTTTTCTTCAAATATGCTGCGCTCTACATAAGGATGTGGATAAGTGCCGATGTTATGTGGATAACTAAAGGGCATTGTGGATAATTTGCGGGATATAGTACAAATATCATGTGCACAACGCCATTGAATGTGAAGGGGCGCGCGGCACCATGGGTACATGTGTATAGCCTTCAACAAACTATTCATTGCGCTCCATGGCACTAGAACGACATGATTGCGCGTTTTCCACCTATGCACAAGCACTACTAACTCAACGGAATTCTTTATATATTCTATGAACATGAAACCCTAACTCCTTGGTGTTGATGAAGCAACTTTGATTATAAGTATGAAGGCTTTGGGGCATTACACCAACCATCGTGAACACAAAATTTGCCAGTGGCGCACTACCAACACCACGCGGTCAACTGGCTCAGTTGACATATAGCGCGCGCGCGTTATAATACCCCCCGGCGCCGAAGAACGGCAGATACTTGCTTAACCCCGCCAGGGCCGAAAGGCAGCAACGGTCGGCGAGTTCCTCTGGGTGTTCTACGGTGCCTTTTATATATTTGCCGTAGTGGCTTGCGCATATTCCCTATACTGCTCAATTGCCCTGCGCCCTAGCTCGCGAATATCCTCGGCAATCGTTTCCTCGGCCAGATCTTCCCAGCTAAACCAGCGTGCAGCTTCAACCTCGCGTTCCGATGGATTCAGCTGACCACCACACACGTGCGCAAAATAAATAAGATCGATATGTTGATGCCCAGGGCTAATATCTTCGAGCAAAAGGCAAAACGGCTGTGGCAATATCGAAATATTCCCAATTGGCCGCCCCTGAGTGAGCAGCTCGACTTCTAGCCCGGCTTCTTCGCGCACTTCACGCAGCGCCGCCTCGTTCGGCAATTCGTTTGGATCGATATGCCCACCGGGCGGAAACCACTTCCCAAGCTTTCGATGTAATAACAGCAGTGTTTTATTGTGCTGCACCACGAAGGTGGTAGCAGTAAAATCGCGCGTTATCTCCATAGCTTCTTCTCTACAGGAATCGATAATGCCATGTTTTTGTTACTATTTGGCATCTGTATGCCTGGCAACATATGCTATACTACGATCATATGGCTGTAAAGCCCGCATAATAGTAAAAGTAGTTTGCTCAGTTTTCCCCAACCCCTGCACCTATAGAGTTCGTTACGTCACCTTGTAGTGTAACGAATGCCTATGTTCTAACAGGACCAGCGGCATATGGACGAAAGTGTGTGCGCTTCGTATAATCGCATCTGGATTCATTAGGCTGGTTGGGCTATACTCGTGCATTAATACGCTCATCTTCAAATTGTATACCCTAGCTACAGGCTGTAGGAGCATATAGGTGGAAAGCCTTCGTATTCCAATTCTGAAAATCGGTGAAGTGCTTATTGCGTCGATTCAGACTGCCTTGCATGACTCGTCAGCAGTGCAATTTAAGGATGATCTACTTCAGCGTATTTATGAAACTCGCGCCCGCGGTCTTATTGTCGATCTTACTGCAGTTGAAGTAGTGGATAGCTTTATTGCGCGCCTGATCAGCGATATTGCATCAATGGCTGGGCTTATGGGCACGCGGGTTGTTATTACTGGCTTGCAGCCTGCCGTGGCAATTACCCTGGTTGAGCTTGGCCTTGAATTGCCCCAAGTGCTCACTGCGCTGAATCTGGAAAAGGGTCTGGCTGCTCTTCAGCGGCAAATCGAGGAGAGCAGCGATGGCGCAAGGTAAAGCGGCAGTGATCCGCAGCGACCTTGATATCGTCATTGCCCGAACCCTTGCGCGCGATACCGCGAAGAATATGGGCTTTGGCGCGATCGACCAGGCGCGCATTGCAACTGCTGTGAGCGAACTTGCCCGCAATATCTTTTTGTACGCGGGCACAGGTACCGTCACTGTGCGCGAGCTTGATCGATCTGGTCGGCGTGGGATCGAAATTATGTGTGAAGATCAGGGGCCAGGGATTTCCAATATTGAAGTTGTGATGCAAGATGGGTATAGTACATCGCGCGGTATGGGAATGGGGCTGCCGGGCGCAAAACGGCTGATGGATGAATTCGAAATTCGCTCGCATGAGGGGATTGGCACGACGATTGTATGCCGGAAGTGGCGTGTGTAATCGGCAGCGTGCTTTCAGATGGTTTGCGTTTGCCCGCTATACGAATAGTTGTTGAAAGGTATAGTTGTATCAGCCGCCTGCACGTAGGCGGTTTTTTTGTGTGGAATTACACCTGGGGTGTGGTTTGAATCATGAGCTTTTGAATGCGATCGATGAACTCGGCAATATCAAATGGCTTAGGAAGATGATCATCTGCCCCGGCATCCTGGCTGCGCTCAATATCAATCCGTTCGGCCCGAACGGTCAGCAGTAGCACTGGTACGCTGCGGCGCGCCTTGATCCGTCGGCACACTTCCCATCCATCCAGTGTTGGCAGGTTCACATCGAGAATGACCAGATCGGGCTGGCTGGTACTTTCCTGCTGCAGCGCCTCTAACCCATCGCGGGCAATAACAACGTCATAGTTATAGGTAAGCAGCACCCGCTGTACTAGATCGAGAATATCACGATTATCATCGACGACAAGAATGCGCATGAAACACCTTGCTAAATATAAACATAGCGACCTCACAGTGTGAGGGATGCTCTGCTCGATTATACGGTGTACGATGGCTGAGGTCAATGATACACATCGCGCGCTCAGCGCCGGTGCCCTAGCTGTGATGCCATCGTAATCCTTGTTTGGCAGATAGACAGCGGCAATAATTCCATTTACAATAGCCATGCAACAAAGTATGCACCTCTATCGTCATGAGTACAGGTAGCATACGTGCCGGTGCGTCGAATCGCGCCGACATGATGAGGGGGTTGACGGTGGCTGAGCCATCTGCTGAAATCATTCGACGCGCGCAAGCTGGTGATACGGAAGCTCTGACCCAATTGATTGTCAGTCAGCAGCACTACGTCTACAGCATTGCGATGAGTGTGCTGAAAAACCCTGACGACGCAGCCGACCTGACGCAAGATGCATTTATACGGCTGGTGCGCGCGTTGCCACAATATACTGGCGAAAGCCGGTTTACAACGTGGCTGTATCGCCTGGTAGTGAACTTAGGCCGCGATGAGCTGCGCAAGCGGGGCCGCCAGGTACCGATCGCACCGCCAGCCGATGATGCCGATGAGCAGGATCCAATGGCGAGCGTTGCCGACGATGATCGCTGGGCCGACCCGGCCCAGGTACTCGACTCACAGGAATTGCGCAATGAAGTTCGCCGCGCGCTTGCGCAGCTGGATGAGCATCATCGGCTGGTACTGACTCTGTACTATTTCGATGATATGAAATACACCGATATTGCCGAGATTATGGATCTGCCGTTAAATACGGTGAAAAGCCATATTCGGCGCGGCAAAGAGCGTCTTGCGGCACTACTCGGCACGCAAGAGCAGCCACCAACAGCCCGGGCAGTGGCACAGCCGCTGGTAACCGATCGCGCCCAACAGCGGCTGATTAACCCCTTTACGCGGTTATCGCTGCAGCTGGGGCGGGGAGGTGCACGATGACTCAGTGTGATACCGTGCGCGATGCGCTGGCATTGCAGCCACTCACTGACGATCCACAGGTTCAGGCACATGTAGAGGGGTGCGAAGCCTGCACAAAATACCGCCGCCAGCATCAATCGCTGGATGTTGTGCTGCGTGCCGAAATGAGCTGGGATGCTCCATCAGTGCTTACGGCGCGCTTGCTGGCGATTGTGGCGAACCCGATAATCGCGCAGGATTCGCAGGCTATGCCTGTACAGCAGCGTGCCGCCACCACCTTGCGTGTTCCTGCCGTGCCTCCAACGCGGCCTAAGCAATGGGTTGTAACTACCGTATACGCACTAACGCTGATGATTATTGCGCTTTCGCTGCTAATCGCCTGGCAGGTTGTTGGGGCGCTGGCGGCGCAGGTAGAGCCAAGTGCGATTATCATCCAGCTGCTGGCATTGCCTGCTCAGGGCCTGGCGTACCTCAATCAGAAGCTGCCTCAGTCGCGCTATGCTATCGATTTTTTCTTGCGCGTGCGGGTGCAGCTATTGTGGCTGCTGTTGATTGCGGTGCTGTGGGCCGTACTGGATAAAATGAATATTCAGTTTAGCTTCCGTGGGCGGCAAATTACCCTGTAACACAGCTGTTGTTCCGAGCGCAAGGGCGGGTTTGAAACCCGCCTTTGTGATTCTCAACGCAATCACTATTGCCGTGTTCCGCGGCTTGCTCCGGCAGTGGGGTGGCACAGCCGCGATAGTAGGGCTTAGTTCGCGTTGGGTTAGTGTGCGCCAGGGCTGTGCCGCCGACGCAAGCCTTCGGCCATCAGGCTGAACGCAACGATCGATAGCGTAAATGCGAGCAACGGCTCGATCAGAATCCAGTAGCCCTGGTTGCGTTGCCGCAGACTAAGCGCAACCATACTGCCCCATTCCGCGTACAGCGGAATGAGATATTTGCTTCCATTTAAGTCTTCCGTGCCGCCACCAATAAAAATTCGCAGGAATCCAAGCTCTGCTAGCAGCAATAAGGCCGCAGCCAGCGCATTGATTGCTTCCGGAAGCAGCAGGGTATGTAAGTTCGGCAGCACATGCCGCCAGAGTACTGTAGCGCGTCGCAGCCCGATTACTTTGGCTGCTTCGATAAATGGCTGGCGGCTCAAGCCGATAGTGGCCGTCTGGCAGCGTATAGCGATTTCGGGCCAGCCAGTCAGGCTCATAAATATCGTGAAGATCATTGCGTCGGTGAGCAGCACCGACGCGTTTTTTGGCCCAAAACGGGGCAGCTTAAAAAAGATGCGTGCCAGAATTTCGAGCATAAATAGCGCGAAAAATATCGGCGGAACAGCCGACCATGCGCTGATGATGCTGTTCATCAGCCAACGTAGGCGTGGATACCACCCCGCGAGTAAGCCGATCGTCGTGCCAATGAGGATGCGTGCTAGCGCGGTGATTGTACAGATAATCAGGGTGTAACGCCCGCCATAGAGCAGGCGCGCCAACATGTCGCGGCCTTCTACATCGGTGCCAAGTGGGTGACCGGGAGTGCCCGGCGGCGCGGGGTAGGCAATATGGCTGTTGCCTGCCGTTGGCAGGTTCATTTTCACCGGGCTCTGATCAGTTATGAACGGTGCCGCGAGTAGTGTTGTGATGATAAGCAGGGCGAGTACTGCACCAATCACCAGTGGCGCATTCAGGGTAAACACGAATGCGCGAACCCGATGACGCAAAGCAGTGTGCATAAGCTCATTCCTGATCGTTCAGGCGGGGGTCGGCAAAACGTAGGGCTGCTCGCCCAGCTGTATCGACCAGCACGAAGAGCAGCACGAGAATGAGCGCCGATGTGAGCGCGACAGCATTTTCGGGCCGGCTGGTCAGGCCGAACTCGTAGTCGAGCATACGCTGTCCAAGGCCGTTCCAACTATAGATGTACTCGACGATGATGATCGCGCTGACCATCTGGCGGAGCATGCTCAGGAATATCCCGATAGCTGGCAGCCGGAGCGCAGGCAGTACCTGCCGCCACCATAGCTGTAGACCGCCCAGGCCGCGCGCCCTGGCTGCGCGTATCCACTCCTGGTGCATAATGTCGTCTTGTGCAATTTGTAGCGCCCGCGCCATCGTCGCCGCTCCACGTAGCGCCAGGGTGCCAGCGGGCAATATGAGGTGGCGATCAAGACCATAACCCTGTACATACGTGAGCTGAATGCCGGTGCGGTAGGTCATATTCGCCACTGTTTCAACCGCCAGCAATAGAATTGCGACCGCCGGAAGCGAGAGGAGTAGCGTATTTAGCGCAAGCAAGAACAGGCGTAGACGCCGCCAGCGCGACGTGGCCATAAGCCCGCCCCAGAGTATTCCCAGGGGAATAGCAGCGGCCATACTGATAGCCAGCAGCTCCAGTGTGTGACGCGTGCTTTCTTGCAGTAGCCGCCAGGCCTGGGCATTACTGCGCAACGGCGTGAGCTGGCCCTGAAACAGCCCGGTAAAATATGCCCAGATATCACTAACATACCTGCTCAGGCCGCCGGGCTGGGCACCGCCATAGGTCGCGAACGCCGATGGTGCAAATACCAGCAAGGCAACAAACAGCACACTGAATACCAGCGTTGCGACAACTGCAATGCCTGCGCGCAGCAAATTGCGACCGACAGAACTGGAACGATGCGGTACGTGTGTATTCATATAAAGAAAGACGAACGCCGCGCGCACCTATTTCGTACTGAAATGTGTGCGCGCGGCGTCGTGCTTATGCAGGCGCTACTCGATTGCCAGCGGTGACTTAGCGTTTGACGTTGAACGCCTCACGACCAGCGTATTTCGCGATCTCGCCCAATTCCTCTTCGATCCGCAGCAGCTGGTTGTACTTCGCTACCCGATCGGTACGGGCCGGAGCACCCGTCTTGATCTGACCGGCGTTGGTTGCCACCACCAGATCGGCGATCGTCACATCCTCGGTTTCGCCCGAGCGGTGCGATACAATCGCGGTCCAGCCCGCGCGCTGCGCCATGCTAATGGCGTTGATGGTTTCGGTGAGTGAGCCGATCTGGTTCAGTTTGATCAAGATCGAATTGGCTGCACGCTCGTCGATGGCGCGCTTCAGGCGCTTGACATTGGTGACCAGCAAATCGTCGCCGACGAGCTGCACACGGTCGCCGATCATGGCGCGTAATAATGCCCAGCCCTCCCAATCGTCTTCGGCCAAGCCGTCCTCAAGCGAAATCAGCGGGTAGCGGCTGGCAATATCGGCCCAATAATCGACCATTTCGGCGCTTGAGAGCACCTGATTATCGCGCGTGAGGTGATATTTGCCATCGCGATAGAGCTCGGTACAGGCCGGGTCCATCGCCAGCATCACCTGCTCGCCTGGTTTCAAGCCTGTATTCTCAATTGCTTCCATAATGACTTGTAGCGGTGCCTCGTTGCTGGGCAAGCTGGGTGCAAAGCCGCCCTCGTCGCCAACGGTGGTGCTGAAGCCGCGCCCGTGCAGCACTTTCTTGAGGCTCTGGTAAATCTCAGAACCCCAGCGTAGGCCCTCGCGGAAGCTTTCAGCGCCAACTGGCATCACCATAAATTCCTGGAAATCGGTGCTGTTGGTTGCATGCTGGCCGCCGTTCATAATGTTCATCATTGGCACGGGCAGCACATGCGCGTTGACGCCGCCGATATAGCGATAGAGTGGTAGGCCAGTGGCCGCCGCCGCCGCCTTGGCACATGCCAGCGATACACCGAGAATCGCGTTTGCGCCCAGCTTGCTCTTAGTTTCGGTGCCATCAAGCGCAATTAACTCGCCATCGATACCAACCTGATCGGCAGCGTCGAGCCCTACCAGTGCTTCGCGAATCGTCGTATTAACATTCTCGACCGCCTTGAGCACGCCCTTGCCGCCATAGCGCTTTTTATCGCCATCGCGCAGCTCAAGCGCCTCGTGCGCGCCGGTAGAAGCGCCCGAAGGCACAATCGCACGCCCAAGATCGCCGCTTTCTAGCCGTACATCCACTTCCACAGTTGGGTTGCCGCGCGAATCGAGCACCTCGCGTGCTACGATGTCTTCAATAAGGCTTGACATACAAACTCCTTGTTCGGTGAAGTGATCCTGCCTTCACGAATATAACCGCTACACCATCAAGCAAGCCAGGGCCTCGTTTGCCCCAAGCCAGGTATGTTAACGGGCCAGTCGCTTTATCGGTACAGTGTGCAAACCGCGCTTATTATGCCCGAAATCTTTTGTTCTTGGGTAATGTATTACCGCCAACATGTTGTGATTACGCTACCCACTGGTTAAGCCAATCGCCTGATAGAGGCGGTCGAAGTCACAGGCAGCATCCAGCAGCGCCGTGAAGCGCGCAATCTTCGCCGCCTGCTTGAACCGCACCTGCCCAAAGATGCCCTCCGCTCGCTCCACCGCCGTCAGCGTGTCGTCCGGCACTACAATAATCGCCACCTCGCGCTCCTCCGCCCGGTCTAGCACC
>JAFEAS010000153.1:0-12229 GCA_018266315.1 Chloroflexi bacterium SZAS-1
GGTTGCGCCAGAGTCGCGCGGGCGCTCCGTTCGGGCAGCGTGGTATTGGCTGCGCGAATGGCGGGAAGGTTCGCCTGGAATACAAAGGCCACCCACATCATGAGCGCAATACCAAGCCCCGGCTGCGCGTACGAACGACGTAAAACCTTCGCAATTATTTCCAGCAGTGATGTGATACCTGCACCAATGAGCAAGGCCATAAGAACATGCCCAGAGAGCAGAAATACCTCGACATCCTGCACGAAAAACAGCACGCAGAATACTAAGGTCAGCACATAGCCCAGCGTCAGCAGCACCGCCAGCGCGCGGTCGCGCCAGGCAAGCCACACTGCGCCTACAAGTGCCAGCGGCACCCCAAGCGGCATGAATTGCGGCCAGATCAGGCGATCCATCAGCTCGCGCAGGTGTTCCCACGCCACCCGCCACGGCTCGTTCACGTTCAACCACACCGCCAGCGCATCCGAGCCAGCAACGACGCGCCAGAACGTGCCCCACGAATCGAGCCAGGCGGGCGCGCGCAGCGGTAGGTACAGGTAGAGCAGGCAGCCCGCCAGCAGCGCAGCCAGCGCACGGAGCACATCGGCAGCACCCGGGCTACGCCGCGCCGTTCGCCAACTGAGCGCCACAAACAGCGTCGCACCGGGCAGCATCAGGATCATTGTGCGGTGGTGGGCCAGCCCCAAGCCGACGATCAGGCCAGCATACCATAGCGGCCAGCCGACCGCGCGCCAGCGCAGCAGCGCCAGCAGCAGTAGCGCCTGAAGCAACGCCGCCAGGGCATACACCTCGGCAATCGTCGCCTGTGACCAGAAGGTGCGCGAAACCGCCAGCAGCGCCGCCGCACCGGCGGCAATCGCACGCGGCTGCCCGATTGCGCGCGCAACGGCATACAGCACACTCACTGCCAGCGCCGCCGCAACCGCCGAAAAAAGCGAGACGCGCCAGGCCGGTGTGCCTAGCGGCAGCCAGCTCCACAGCCAGCCAAGCAGCGTATAGAGTGGGTAGCCGGTCGGGTGGGCAACATCGAGGGCGGGCAGCACCCGCTGAAATTCGGCGGTATCGCCGCTACCCAGGCCGGGCAAGAGCGTCGCTGTATAGAGGGCGACGCTGGCGGCAGCTAGCAGCACCGCCAGCAGCACATCCATAACTGAAAACGAGCGCGGTTGTGCGCTACTTCCTGCCACTGGCATGCGCTAGGGAACTTTATGCGGCTCGGCTTCGACCGCCAGCGCGCTCAGCGGAGCGAAGCGCGCAACTCGCCCTAGCCGCCGCTCAAACAGGAACAGCAGGTTCAGCCAGCCATCGCGCCAGGTGAACAGCTTGGTCTCGCCAATTCGCTCATGGTAGTCGATATGTACTTCGCCAAAGCGCAGCGCCCGCGCCTGCAATGCTTCGATCTTAATCTCTTCAGAAAATGCCATGCCCGGGTGCGTGGGGCGAATGTGCTGTAAGCAGCTGCGCCGAAACACCCACATGCCCGACTGCGAATCGGCCACCCAGCGCAGGTACAGCAGCCGAAACGCATAGGTTAGTACCTTGTTGCCCAGCTGATTGCGGCGGCGCATTGCCAGCGGGTTGCGCAGCGGGAAACGGCTGGCTGAGACAAAATCGAGCTTCCGCGCCAGCATCGCGTCGATAATGCCAGCGATTGCCTGCGCAGGGTAGGTGCCATCGCCATCAACCGTGGCGATAATATCGCCAGTGGCGGCGGGCAGCCCGGCCTGGTAGGCACAACCATAGCCCTTGCGCGCCTCGAAGATCACGTGCGCGCCGCCCTCGGTGCCGATGCGCGCGGTTTCATCGGTGGAGTTATTATCTACGACCACAACTTCATCCACATAGGCGGGCATATGTTCAAGCACATACCGTAGCCCATGCTCTTCGTTGAAGCACGGAATTACTACAGAAACCCGTAAGTTACGGTACATACAACATATCTCCCTTCGCGAAGCGCGCCTATGGCGCATGCCGATTAAGCTAAGCGCTTGGTTTTAGTACTTGCCGTAACCCAACGGCACCGCCAAACAGCAAGGCCAGCGCTGGCCCGCCAAACAGCGCCAGCACGAGCATTGCCGAAGCGGTTGGCATGCCCGACGCCAGCACATACCACTCCCAAAGATCGAACAAATGATGATTCGGTACATCCTGCGTCCATAGCCACAGCGCGCGGCGGTTCATGCGCGGCGGTGGGATGGGCAGAGCCTCACCGAGCTGTAGCAGCGCGCCATTCTGGGTCAGCGTCATCCGCTCAACCAGTAGACCCAAATCCTCGTTGCGCGGGTTGTCCTGGGTGTCGCGCGTCGGGTTCCAGGTGTCGCTATGCAGCGTTAGCAGCGTGCCACGCGCCAGATGCTCGGGCGCAAGTGTGAAGTGCAATGTCCAGCGAATCGGGTCGCCATCGGTGTTAGTGCGCTGCACATCTGCCAGCGGCTGCCCATTCAGGCGCAGCTCGAAGGTTGCGCGCGGCAGCGGCCAGGGCCGGTGGTCGGCCACCCACAGTGTGCCATCCAGCGCGCCAGCGCCCGCCGGGTTCAGCTGAATGGTTGCGTCGGCGTAGCTCCAGCGCGGCAGTAATTCGCCTTTAGAACGGTCGCCCTCGGAGTACGAAAAATCCTTCACCAGCAGCGCCGTACCGGGCGGGCCACCCGCTGCCCGCCACCAGTATTCGCGCGCGCGGCTGAGCCAGATGCGCGGCTGAGCCAGAATCGGCGACGCCGCCGGAGTAAAATAGCGCACGCCCGGATCGCTCAGCTGCAGGTACACATCGAAGCTGACCAGCAGTGGTAAGAGCTGCACAAGAAAGCTCGCCCCGGCCAGCGCGATTGCGGCCCAGCGCCAGCCGCGCGCGCGCGCGCTCAGCGCCGCCAGCAGCCCGGCGGCAGGCAAATACACAAACGGCAGCACAAACACCATGTAGCGCGGCCCCCATGCGCCATCGCCGTGCCAGTAATCGACATTACTATAAAACGCCAGGTGGCTGATCAGCATGAGCGCCGCCAGCATCGACTCGCACCACTGCTGGCGGGGCCGTACACCCAGGCCAATCAGCCCGAGCAGCAAGCTCGGTGCATAGAAGAGTAAGCCTTTGCCGGTGCTGATGGTCAGGCCATACAGGCCGGTGCGCCAATTCCCATGCTGCGCCACCGCCTGCGCCCCTACCGAGCCATAGCCGCTATTGGTGGGCGCGCCAAAGATCAGCGTGTTATAGGCCAGCAATAAGCCGAAGGGTAGGGCAAGCCCAAGCAGCCCAAACAGCAGCCGCCCACCCAGCGCCCGCGCAAATTCTTGCCGGTTACCCTGCCAGCACACTGCCAGCGCATACAGCGCCAGCACCGGCAACGCCAGGCCAGTTTGCACCTTTGTCGCTAATGCGCCCACCGCCGCCGCACCCGCAAGCGCCCACCACAGCCGCGTATTGCGCCGCAGCCCATAGCCACACAGGGTAAGAAAGAAGGTAGCAAGCTGTTCGCCGAAGAACGTGCGACTATGCGGCCAGGCCAGGCTTGTAAGGCCAAACAGCAAGCCCACCAGCACACCAATACGCACGCTAAAGCCTAGCTCGGCCACCCACAACATCAGCAACCAGGCGGTTGCCGCAGTAGCAATTGCGGGCAGCAGCAGCACGGCCAGGCGTAGCACCAGCTCGTTGTAGCCAGGCACAACCAGCGTCAGCGCATTGCCAGCGGCAATGAATGGCACGGCCAGCACGGATTGGAGCGGGCCATAGCGGCTATAGCGGCGGCCATCGACGCCGGTATTCACATTCATTAAAAAGGCTTCGTCGGGGGAAATGGCAAAACTGCCAGTAGAAACCAGCGATTGGCCCGCAGCCAGCACTGTCTCTTCGTCCGAGGCGTAGGTATGGCCGCTCATCGTTAGCACATACCATCCCAGCAGCAGCACAAACAGCGCCACACCAGCGGCGCGCACGGCAGAGTCCGCAGGATGGCGAAGGGTTGGCATGACCCGCGTGTTCTCCAAATCACAATCGCGTAGCCATCCTATGCAGATTAAGCATTTTGTCAAACACACAAAACGCCACCCCTGGCGCACCTACCAGGGATGGCGTTATCTCACCACAAATAAATTTTTACGACTGCTGCTCTTTCGTTGCCGAAGGCTGCTCATCGCTTCGCCGCAGCTCATTACGAAACGAACGAATTGATTGCCCTAGCGATTGCCCCAGACCACTCAGGCGCGCTGGCCCAAATAAAATGATGATAATCGCAAGAACGATCAGCAGCTCGGGAATGCCAATGTCGCCCATAATGTATGCCTCTTCAGATCTCCAGGACTGTGTACCTGTGATGTTGAAGATACCATATAAATATAAGCGCCAAATGAGTGCGGCGTGAATAGCGGGTAAAACTATTCGGTAATCTGCAGTACCTTCACAAAATTGGTTGAGCCGCGTGCCGCAATTGGATGCCCACCCGTCATCACAATCGAGTCGCCGGGCTTGGTAAAGCCCTGCGCCAATAATATTTCATTCACGCGCGCGCCGAGCGAATCAAGGCGATCCACATAATCGCACATAATCGGCGTAATGCCCCACACCAGGTTCAGCCGGTTATACACTGACTCCGAAGGCGTAAAAGCCAGAACCGGAGTGAGCGGCCGCAGATTGGCTACGAGCCGGGCCGATTTACCGCTCATGGTGAACGCAACGATTGCCTTCACCGGCAGCGATTTGACAATCGCACACGCGGCAGCGCTAATTGCTTCGGATACCGTGGGCCGATGTGTGATCTGTAGCACTGGCGGCGTGGTGTGGTCGCCATGGCGTCCGCTTGCTTCGGCAACCTCGGCAATTCGCGCCATCATCTGCACTGATTCAATTGGAAACTGCCCATTAGCCGTTTCGCCGCTGAGCATCACGGCATCGGTACCGTCAATGATTGCATTGGCTACATCGCTGGCCTCGGCGCGGGTTGGGCGCGGGTTGCGGATCATTGAATCGAGCATTTGCGTGGCCGTGATGACCGGCACTCCCACCAGGTTTGCTGCCTCAATCAGCTGCTTTTGCACTACTGGCACCTGCTCGGCGGCCATCTCCACGCCCAGGTCGCCGCGCGCCACCATAATCCCATCGGCAATCTCAAGTATTGCCGATAGGTCATCGAGCGCCTCGGGTTTTTCGATCTTGGCGATCACTGGGATGACCTTACCAGCCGCTTTAATGCGCGCTTTCACATCCTGCAAATCGGCAGCGCGGCGCACAAATGAGATGGCAATATAATCTACCTGCTGCGCTATACCAAACTCAAGGTCGGCAATATCCTTTTCGGTGAGCGCCGGGGCGCTTACGTTGACACCCGGCAAGTTGATTCCCTGGTTCTCGCGAAGCTCACCACCAAACACAACGATAGTATGTACCTCATCGTCGGTGGCATCGAGCACGCGTAGCTCAATCAGGCCATCCGATAGCAGAATGCGATCGCCGGGGCGAACATCGTGGGGTAGTGCTGTATAGGTTGTGCTGACGCGGGTAGCAGTGCCTACAATTTCGTGAATGGTAATATCGAAGCGATCGTCGGCGTGGAGCTGCACCGGACGACCATTTTCAAGCTTGCCGGTACGAATCTTCGGCCCTTGCAGGTCTTGCAAAATAGCCAGTGGTCGCCCGGCCTGGCGAGCCATCTCGCGCAGAACAGCGATATGCTGCGCGTGGTCGGCATGGCTCCCATGCGAAAAGTTGAGCCGGGCAACGTCCATGCCCGCTGAAATGAGTTTGCTAATCATTTCGGGGCTGCCGCTGGCCGGGCCAATTGTGGCTACTATCTTCGTTCGACGCATAGACTCCATCACTTCTTTGAAGTGCGGCGATGCAACCAGATGCAACATTAATACGAAAGGGCAGACACCGGCATTATACCTGATCTGGGGCGGTGCCGCATTATCACGAAGAACTAGGCGCCGATACGGAGCTGCGGGGCGATTTTACTGAGGAGAGTAGCGCTGATACCTTTGACGTTGCTCAAATCATCAACCGATTTGAACGGGCCATGCGTAGTACGATATTCAATAATGCGCTGGGCCAGCACCTGCCCAATGCCATCGAGTTCATCAAGATCGGCAGCGCTGGCGGCATTGAGGTCGATTATTCCGTCAGTGTTGCTACTGGCGTCCACAGCCGAACTATTTGCGCCAGCAGGTAGTACCTCACCCTGGCGCGGTACGTGAATATGCTGGCCATCGCGAATATGCTCTGCCAAGTTGATATGCTCGGCGTCGGCATCTGCCGCCAGGCCACCTGCCGCTAACACCAGATCTTTCACACGCGCCGCTGCAGGCAGTTGGTAAACATCGGGCGACCGGACGGCACCGCTTATGTACACCACAATCGGTGGCGCTTCAGTCGGCGCGGGGGCAGCCGTCGGTAAAGCATCAACCGTAGAAAATGAATCGCTGAACACGGCAGCATCGGTGGCCGTTTCAGACGCGGCGGTGGGGGCAGCAATAAACCATCGGCCTACAAAGATGAGCACTCCTAGCGCAATCGCTGCCAGCGAGATGATGGTGCTGTGCTGTCGCAAAAATGCCCTAAATGGCCGCATTACTTCTACTCCTTACGAGTTTGAGCGCCTGGGCACAGTATGCCAGATGCCTAACGTTAAAATCAAGGCCGGATAGTCCCGATTAGTTGTAGTACTTTGGTTTGCCGTAGCCTGCGCCAACGCAAAAGCGGCTGGTGGTAGCCAGCCGCCATATGTATAAAGCGTGCGGGTAGGAGGATTACGAAGCTTTACGTCGTGGCGAAGCGGTGGGTGCCGAAGCCTTAACGCTGCGTTTGGCGGCTGCTTTTGCGCCGGTTCGCGCAGCGGGTTTGGCGCCTGGTGCTTTGCTTGTGGCCGCTTTTGTGCTCGGCGCGCGGGTAACCGCCTTTTTGCTGGTGCTAGCCGGTGCTTTCGGTGCTACGGCCTGCGCGGCAGCGGCGCGCGCCGGTGCTTTTGCCGAGGCTGGAGCAGGCGTGCTAGCCCCGGCCGCCTCAGGCTGATAGTTTGCCACCTCGGCCAGGTCATTCGTCAGGTAATCGCACTTGGGGTAGCGATTGCAGCCATAAAACGGTCGACCAAACTTACCGCGCCGCTGCATTAGCTCGCCCTGCTGGCACTTGGGGCAGGCCACGCCAGTTGGCTCGGGCAGCGGCACCGGCTTGCCATCCTTGCCCAGGCGGCGGGTATTGGTACATTCCGGGTAGCCGCTACAGCCCAGGAAGGGGCCAAAACGGCTCTTCTTCACGATCATGGGCTTGCCGCACAGATTGCACATCACATCGCTCATCTCGGGCGCGCTCGCCGCATTGATCACCACGCGGCCATCTTCATCGCGATGAAAATCGCCAGTGAACTCGCAATCGGGGTAGCGGTTGCACGCCAGAAATTCGCCATTTCGGCCAAACTTAATCACCAGCTGCCCTTGCTGGCATTTCGGGCAGGTCAAATCTGTCGCGACATCTTCGCGCTTGACATTGCGCATCGTTTGCTTGGCGGTATCGAGCGTCAGCTCGAACGGGCCGTAGAAATCGCGCAGCACTGGCCCCCAGCGCTTCTGCCCTTCGGCAATATCATCGAGCTGCTGCTCAAGCGACGAAGTGAAGCTATAATCGACAATATTAGGAAAATGATCAACCAGTAGCTCAGTGACAACCCGGCCCAGCGTCGTGGGAATGAGTTTCTTCTCGGCTAGCTCAACATACTTGCGCTCCACAATCGTCGAAATCGTGGGCGCGTAGGTTGAAGGTCGGCCAATCCCCAAACGCTCAAGCTCCTTCACCAGGCTGGCCTCGGTAAAACGTGGCTGTGGCTCAGTGAAGTGCTGAATGGGCAGCAGCTGCAGCAATGTGAGTGGCTCGCGCTCGGCCAGTGGCGGTAAGCGGCGCTCACTATCTTCGTCTTCCTCACCCTCATCCAGGCTCACGTTATACACGGCCAGGAAGCCAGGGAACTTGAGCACGCTGCCAGTAGCGCGGAAGGTGTACGGGTCGGCGGGCAGCGCCTGCGCCTGGCTGCTAGCCGTGAGCGCAGCAATATCAACCGCTGTGCTATCGAACAGCGCTGCCTCCATCTGGCTAGCGATAAAGCGCTTCCAGATTAGCTCGTACAGGCGGAATTGCTCGCGCGGCAATACTTCGCGCAGCGCCTCAGGCGTGCGGCGGCTCGATGTTGGCCGAATTGCCTCGTGCGCTTCCTGCGCGCCTTTCGCTTTGGTGCGATACACTGGTGGCTTCTCGGGCAGGTATGGCTCGCCATAGCGCTCAAGAATCACGCCGCGCGCCTCATCCTGGGCCTCGCGCGCAATATTGAAGCTATCGGTACGCATGTAGGTTATCAACCCTACGGTGCCTTCGTCACCACCAATGTCAACACCTTCATACAGCTGCTGGGCAACAATCATGGTGCGCTTGGCCGAAAAGCCCAGCTTGCGCCCGGCTTCTTGCTGCAAGGTGCTAGTGGTGAAGGGCGGTGCGGGCGTGCGCCTCTTATCCTTGCGGGTAATTTTACGCACCACATAGCTCGCGCCGTTCAAATCGTCAACGATTACCTGTGCAGCTTCCTCGGTGCCGATCGCAAATTTATCGAGCTTTTTGCCCGCCCGTTCAATCATCACCGCCCGAAACACATCCTTACGCTCTGCCGCTGTGCGATTACCAGCACCCAATTGCTTGGCTAAATCGGCCTCGATCGTCCAATATTCCTGTGGAACAAACGCCTCAATCTCGCGCTCGCGCTCGACCACCAGGCGCACCGCCACCGATTGCACCCGCCCCGCCGAAAGCCCACGCATCACCTTATCCCATAGCAGCGGCGAGAGCTTATAGCCCACCAGGCGATCGAGCACGCGGCGGGCCTGCTGCGCATCCACCAAGTTATGGTCGATCTGGCGCGGATGAGCGATCGCCTGCTGCACGGCATTGCGTGTAATTTCGCTAAACTCGACGCGATAGATTGGGGTGCCGCGCGGGATACCAGCGGCCTGCGTAATATGCCAGGCAATTGCCTCACCTTCGCGATCCGGGTCGGTGGCGAGATACACCGCCTCGGCCTGGCGGATTGATTTCTTCAGCGCGGCGACGACTTTTTCCTTGCCCTTCGCAACTTCGTACACCGGCTTGAAGTCATGCTCAACATCAACCCCCAGGTCGCTCTTTGGCAGGTCGCGCACATGCCCCATCGAAGCTTCGACCCGAAAGCCACGCCCAAGATATTTCTGAATTGTTTTCGCCTTCGCTGGCGACTCAACAATTACCAGTTTATCGGCCATACTCGCTCTATATCCTTATTATTTGTTCCCACGCTTTGGTAAGAAAGTGGTACCGAGATACCACAGGCTACGCTGCGGGGTGGCAAACAAATGCTGTAATAACAATACAATGTGCTGATAACCAACGTGTAGATATTAATGACACAAGTACCGCTCTGCCGAAGGCGAAAAAGCCGACCGCGTAACTCGTGGTAATGAAGAAAATAATCCGCACTCCTGCGGTGTTCAGCACCCCGCCTACCCGCGCACACTATGCGGTGCGCTATGGGCAGGTTGGCACCATCGTGTAGCGACATCGCTGCAATGGCATATCTACCGGATGTGTGGCTCACTATAGCGACCAAGAAAGCCATTGTCAAGTACGAGGCTGCTACGCCTACCGTGCCCACATCAATATTTCGGGCCTAGTCCTTGTCATCAAATTGTCATGTCTGGTGCGATCAGTACCATCGGGCTATTTTGCCGTTGGCTTTAGAATCGTATAATCAATATCAAACGCTCGCGGAAGCCATCACTGAATGCTTGCCGATAGCACGCACGAAAAAGCACCAAGAGGCAGAACCTATGCTGCGCAGGCCGCAAAAAACACCCGGGCAATCGATGGTTGAAATGGCGCTGCTATTACCACTGATTGTGATGGTTATTTTTGGAATTATTGATATGGGCTGGTACATTTTCGGCTACGCCACAGTGTATCAGGCTGCCCGCAATGGTGCCGAGAAGGCCGCCGAGATCCCGCCCTACCCGAATAAAATCAGCCCGCTCAATCGCAGCGATCTCTGTGTTTCAAGAATTATTGGTGCCACGCGTGAAGGCACGCCCGAGGTCATGTTTACCGATATTGCCAGTGGGAATAATGGCAACACGTTTGCCCTGAGCTATCCATCAGGCAAGCGGGGGCTTGGCGAGCCGATCCAGATTGATCTGGTGTATAACATTCAGCCGCTCACACCATTCTGGCGTTTAATTACCTTTGGCACGCAGGGTACTATGCGGGTACAGATGGCGACCCGCCGCTCGATTGAATCGATGGGCGATAGCCCAACTTCACCAGATCTCGTTGCATGCCAGCCGTGAGGGTACTAATGTTCCGACGAAAACGAACGCAAGGCCAGGCACTGGTTGAGTTTGCCCTTGCCATCACACTGATTTTCTTCTTACTGGCCGCTGCTGTGGATGTGGGCCTGATGATGTTTGCCTTACAGGGCTTGCATAATGCGGCCCAGGAAGGGGCCGCATATGGCAGCCGCTGGCTCATAACCGATTCGCTAGGGCGGCGCGTGCTCGATACTGCCGAGATCAAGAATCATGTACGTTTCGAGTCGGGCGATAAGGGCGGCATCGGCTTCGTCAACCTGCTCGACCTGAATGGCGATGGCATTAACGACGCAACCCAGACCGGGGTGGTGGATGCTAATATCACGGTGGAGATGCTGGCCGATCCATCGATGGATGGCGACCCAACCAAAGATGTTTCATCTGGTGCTGCCGAAAATGTGCAGTGTACCGATGCCAGCCGCGCTACCACCGCGCTATGCTATATCCGCGTTACAGTGCGCTCCATTCACCAGATGATCTTCCCACTCGCTCCGGCGTTTAGCCGCACTGTGCCGCTGAAATCGGTATACATTATGCCGATCCGCGATAGTGTGGCGCGCGGCAGTGGCGGTGGCACATCAACGACAACCCAAACATGTACAGTACCAAATTTCATTGGCAAAGCGCGCAACACGGCCAGCTCCCTCTGGACTAGTGCGGGCTTTACCGGAACGATTACGATTGCTGTGGGCAGCGGAAATATCGTATACCAGAGTATTGCACCAGGCACCATCTCACTCTGTACCAGTTCGATATCGCTCACCTAACCTGAGACTGAGCACTACGGGTCAACTAACTATTGCAACCGACAACCAACCCGAACCCATAACATCGGATGGAGGAATTCTATGAGCGCCCGTTTCCTACGAACCAAAACACGCGGACAAAGCATCCCGCTGATTGCACTGCTGATTGTAGTGCTAATTGGCGCGGTTGGCCTATCTGTCGATGTAGGCAACAACTACGCCCAGCAGCGCAACACTGTGCGCGCCACCAATGCCTCGGCCCTCGCTGGCATGAATGCTATGATCCAGGGGGCTAGCGACCCAGCAATTAAACAGGTGATCCAGCAGTCGCTGAAATCGAATAATGTCGATGGTGTCTATAACGACCCAACCAGCACCGAGGCGGCTACTGCCGAGCAGCGCATTATCAGCGCCTACTACCTCGATGCCAAGGGCAACTTTATCTGCAATATCGGCTCGTGTGGCAGCGTGCCGGGCGGAGCCACCTATGTGCAGGTAAATGTTAATGGTGATGTCTCTACCTATTTTGCGCGCGTGCTCGACCGGCCAACGCTGCCGGTGAAGGCCCAGGCGTTTGCCGGGCGCTGCTCGCCGGTAGAAGGTGTGTACCCAATCGGTGTGCAATCGAGCAACCTTGATTCTCGGGGTTTTCTGCCACCGCAGAATGCAGCTGATTTGCCATACTACAAAACCTATAAAGACGCTGAGTATCCCACCGGCCTGACGCAACGCCGTATCTATCTTAAGGATAACGCCAACTCACCGGGTAATTTTAGTTTCCTGCGCTGGAAATCTGCCAATAGTGCAGGAAGCAATACCGAAATGATTAACATGCTGGCGGGCGCTGGCAACCTGGCCGATGGCTTCGATGAGGGTCTGGTTGATAATAAAGGCAATGTAACCTGGCCCGATCCTAACTCGCAACCACCGATGGTAGCTGGCAAGGTGGTGTACCCGGTTAAGCCGCACGAAATTAATGCTGGCGACTGGATCTATGCCAACACCGGCCTGGCCTTAAGTAGTGGCGTCCAGGCCGAGCTTCAGAAGCACATCACTAATAAGGATGTGATGATCCTGCCGATCGTAACCCCAGCAATTGGTGCTGGTAGTAACGCAACCTT
>JAFEAS010000153.1:12332-14511 GCA_018266315.1 Chloroflexi bacterium SZAS-1
GTGGTAAGTAATACGCTGGGCATTAACGGCGCAGTGTTCCTGAAGCCGCGCTGGGGCCAGCCGCAGAACGGCCAGCCGATCGCCTATCAGATCATCATGGACGTGTCAGGCTCGATGAGCTGGAACTTCCAGGGCCAGGGTAATCTCAATGGCACAGGCGCTGTTCGGCAATGCGAAGCATTTGACGGCGCGGTTCCGCAATCGTGTCCAAATGGTGGCGGCGATTACTGGAAGACAGCCAGTGAACGGCGTATATATGTATTAAAGAATGCCTTAACTGGCCCTAATGGTTTTATCGAGAGCATGCGCGCCTATGACACAATGCGCATCATTACCTTCACCACTGATAATAGTAACAATGTTAATGTCAACACTGGGCCTAGCTGGAGCACCGACAAAGCAGCACTGAAGCAAACCGTAATGGATGCTGGGAAAGTGAATAACGATCCGTACCGCACATCCGGTGGTACGCCTGGCGCTTCGGCACTACAAAAAGCCTATAACGTTTTGGTGAGCAGCCCACCACCGGCTGCGACCAACGGCCAGCCATACAAGAACGTTGTCATCTACATGACTGATGGTGTAGCTAACATGTTCTTGACGGGTAATGTAGTTAACTATGCCAAGGATATTTGCCCAGAATATAATGGCGATAGCCGTGCCTTGAACTCGCCACGATGCCAGTATGATGCGCTGGGCATGGCGCCTAGTTCATATGGCCCACGTCCAATCAGCGCGATGATCCTGCAAGCTGCCAACATGAAATCAGCGTTTAGTACGCTACAGCTGTTCGTCCTGGCGCTTGGGCAGGTGAATGTGCTTGGTCTCGACCAAGTCGCTTCTGATCCAAGCCTGGTGTTTGCCGCCCGCGATCCGAGCGTTGTGAATCTGGTGCTTGATCAGATTCAGGCCAAGGCCGAAGGCCCATGCATCCCAATGACAGCGGCGCAGTGGCAGAGCCATATTGACTCAGGGCACACTGCGAACCTGCCAGCACTGAATTTGCCGCTCGGTGTGTATGGCTATGCTTACCTGTACGATTCAAATCATGTTCCCGTTAGCGTGCCCTGGACTGGACAAGGCACCGACCCGCGCGGCAGCAATGTGAATGCCATCCCGATTACTCAAGATGGGCCGGGCGAGCAGTTAGGGTATACTATTCCCAGCCAGAACGGCCTGGCACCAGGCAACTACTTCTTGCAAGCTTATGTGGCCTACAAGGCGGCCCTGCCGGATGGCGATGGTGCCTCGCGCATCTATGACCAGATGAAACCCGGCTTGACAACCGAGCAAGAGTATGCTTTTACGCTTACCCCGTCGCAGGTGCTCGGTTCATCGGTCGTGCTCGACCCACTCAAGTTGCAGCTAAAAACCGACGCGAATGTATGCCCATAAACCAACACTTTAACCACAACGACTAAACGACAAGAGAGCCGAGCTTTGAGATGCGCGGTATCATCAAGGCTCGGCTTTCGGCTGGCTTACGCGTTCATACGAGGTTCGTTATGTTTGCACACCGATATCGGTCATTCCGCACGCGTCTGTGCTTGTTGCTAGGCGTGTGCCTGCTTACCCTCGGTGCATTGCCGCCAACCACCTCGCAGGCAGCAATCGCGAAAAGCACCGTCGATGATACCATCAGTGATTTTAGCCGTGGCTCGTTCCAGCGCACCGTGCTCGGGCCACTCCAAAATACCAACCTTTCGCCAACCGATAAGTCCGGCGCGGTGCAGCTCGGGCCAATTGGTTTATTAAAAAATTGGATTGACTCACCATTTGTACTGAAAAAATCGCTAATGCGCATGGGTGCCACCGCAATCGGTAACCGCCTGTTTATCATTGGCGGCCTTACGCCAGTGAACAACGCGCCCCAATCGGTTGCCGATGTCTGGTCGGCCTCGGTGTCGCAAACCACTGGCGCGCTGAACGAAGACTGGCAGCCCGAGCCATCGCTGCCCGCCGTGCAAGGCTCAAACCAACCCGGGTTTACTACCCCGGTAGCACCAGTCAACTCGCCCGGTGTCACATCGGTAGCGAATGGCAGCGGCGGCGGATACATCTATGTGATTGGTGGGAATGCCCAGCCTACAACTTCCAGCACCTTCGATTTCTCAAGCTATGCGGTACGTATCGGCGTGGTAGGGAACGATGGCCGGGTCACCAGCTGGATTGCTGGCCC
>JAFEAS010000153.1:14533-14896 GCA_018266315.1 Chloroflexi bacterium SZAS-1
CCAGCTCGGCATCCAGTCGCCAGCCGTCACAAACCTCACAGTCAATGGGAAGACCTATGTATACGTGATTGGCGGATTGAAGCGCTATCGCGTCGGCACGGGTTTCCAGGCACGCACCGTAAGTGAAGGATCGAAGGATGTGTTTGTGGCGCGGGTAGGCACTGGCGGCCAGCTCGTCAAGCCCAGCAGCGGTGCCGCCGGGTGGGATAAGATAAACTCAATTCCAGTTCCAGGTTCTTCCCCGGCTGGCCTGTGGGATGCCGCAATTATGTCCGACCATTTTATCGTGAGCACGGGCGAAACCGCCGATATTATCTACGTCGTTGGCGGCCAGCTCACACCCAACGACCCAGCGGGCAACCC
>JAFEAS010000153.1:14917-32068 GCA_018266315.1 Chloroflexi bacterium SZAS-1
CTTAACCTGGGATTTCACCTGGCAGGGCACGCTGCCCCAAACCCGTACCGGATTCAACGGCGTCACCTTTCATAGCTCGTTGTATGCTGTGGGTGGGCTGCCCAATAACGGCGATAAGCCCGACAAGGGCGTGCTTACTTCCTATGTCGAAGACGATATGAAGCTGCACCAGTTTAATGCGCTTGAGGTTCCCCCCGGCATTGACGGCGGCGGCAGTAATTTCCTGAAAAGCGACGCACTGCCATCGGCGCGGGCATTTCACGCAACCGCGATCGTTCCCGCCGATGCCACCAGCGCGAATTCGGCATTCGTATACGTCTTTGGGGGGCGTGGAGATACCAGCGATGCCAATACCAGCGATGATTATGGCACGAATGGTGTGATTTTCGGCAAGATCGGCGGCAGTGAGGATGTAAACTCAACGGGCTACGCTTCCAGCGGTTGGTTCTATTCCAAACCCTACGATGTCAACTTCGCGGGCGCGCAGCTGCAAAAAATCTACTGGTCAACCCAGCTCGTGCGGCAAGGCGCGAACCCCGATATCAATATGGAGTACCGTATTTCATCGGGTAATAGCTGCGCCACCGCCGACTGGACGGACAGTAGCTGGGTGGCGCTGAAAGCCACTGAAAGCGACGCCAGCCATACATCGGCAAATGGCTCAAACACCTCGCCAGCCATCAACCTGTCGGCGCGCTGCTTCCAGTACCGGGCCAAGCTCGTGACGGATAATTACCTGGTAACGCCTTCACTGCTGAATGTGAGCATTGATATCGTTATTCCGGGTAATCCTGATCTGAAATTCAAAACGATTTCACCAATTCTGAGCGGTAGCACGCTCAGCGGTATCAACGTGGTGATTCAAAATCAGAATACCTTCGAGCAGACCTTACCAGCCGATACCGAGGCGCGTGGCTCGTTCTTCGTGGATATGTGTATCTTCGCGCCAGGCGAAACCGTGGTAGTACCAACAATACCGCTGACGAACCAGAATATGCAGTGCAGTGATGCGTATGCCAACGTCAATCGTAGCATTATGGGCGTGAATGCAACCTATAACATCACACGCTGGCTCGCCTCTACAGGTACAAATCACGATCAACCTGTCAATATTTTGTCGTTCTTTAAGACGCCAGGAACGTATACAATTATTCTACTGGTCGATTCGTATAATAATGTTGCCGAAGGGACTGAAGGAGAAAAGAACAACATTTCACAACCAATTTCCTTTAACGTCGGCAAGATAGGCTACGCGATAAACATCCCAATGACGCGTAAATAATCGCACAAAAACAAGTGTTGATTGTGTGCGTGCCCTAGTTGCCAAAGGGGATGCCAACTACTGTGGTTGGCATCTCAAAGCCGTGTAAGTGCATGGCTTGCGGGGCTGTGCTATAATGATCGCTCAGGCACCTGCGGCTGCGCATGCTTGATAAAGAAAGGTTGAATGCACATGAGGCGTGGAGGCCGGTTATTTCTGCTTCTCGGACTCTTGATTATTATCATTGGGGCACTGGCATATTTTGCACTTGCTCAGCAGCCCCTGGCAAATCAGCAGCTCACACCACAGCCAACGCAAGAGGTGAAGCGGAAAATCGTTGTTGCGCGGATTGATATCCCAAACAACACACTCATCACTGACACCGTTACATTACTGACGACAATCGACATTCCTGAAACTGAGTTTGCCGCTGCCTCAGGCCAGTATTTCACCAGCCCCGAGGAGTTATTGTATAAGCAAACCCTACGTACCGTGGCCTTTAACGAACGTATTCGCAAGGCCGATGTGACGGAGCCAGGTTTGTCGATTCAAATCCCAACCGCGCAGCCTAATCAGCCCCGCGTGAAGGCGATTACCTTCCAGGTCAATAATTTGAGCGGGGTGGCCGATCAGATTCGCCCTGGCGATTTTGTTGATGTGCTTTCGTCGTTCATCATTAAACGTACCTACTTACGCCCAGGTGTGGGCGACCAGGGTCAGATCACGATTAAAGAGGAACCATTCTCGGGGCAGACGACAAAAACGTTGCTTCAGAATGTCCAGGTGCTGCAGATTCGCAAGCCCGCGCCCGCGCCCGAGGGTACGCCTACCCCTGGTGGTGCAGCCCCGGCAAACGCAGGGCCACCGCAGACCGATGCGAACGGACAGCCCGTTGCCGCTGGCGATAATGGCACAGCAGCCAACGGCCAGGAGGCAAACGCATCGAACGCAAACACCTTCCAGCCAGGTAGCTGGCTCGTCATCTTGGCAGTCAGCGACCAACAAGCCGAAATCTTGAAGTTCGCGATTGAGCAAGGCACGGGCATTACCCTGGTGTTGCGCGGCGGCGGCGACTCGGCGATCGAGAACACCACCGGTGCCACACTTGATCTGCTGGTGTCGCGTTATGGCCTGCCATTGCCACAACCTGAGGTTCCGGCGCTGAGCCAGCCAAATGATCTGACGCCAGTGCCAACCACCAACGCAGCACCAACCGCAACGCCAACGCCGCGTCCATAAGCGCATTTGGATCCAGGACCGAGGAGAAGCGCATGCCAGACCAGCCAGAGATTCGAGTTCTCATCGTTGACGATATCGCTGAAACGCGCGATAACCTCGAAAAGCTGCTGTTTTTCGAGAAAGATATTAAGGTGGTGGCGAAAGCCAGCACTGGGCGCGAAGCCGTGGCAATGGCAAAGCAACATCAGCCCGACGTTGTGCTGATGGATATCAACATGCCGGATATGGACGGTATTGCTGCGACAGAAGCAATCCTCAGTCAGGTGCCAACGGTTCAGGTCATTATGATGAGCGTGCAGGGCGAACAAGATTACCTGCGGCGCTCGATGCTGGCTGGCGCGCGCGAATTCCTCACAAAACCAATTAGTGCTGAAGAGCTGTATCACGCCATTCGGCACGTCTATCGGCTTCAAACTACCCAGCGCCGCTACGCAACGGCCATACCCACCGAGCCTGGTGCGGGCGATAGTGGCGCTGGGCAAGGCCAGATTATCGCAGTGTTTAGCCCAAAAGGTGGGGCTGGCACCTCGGCGATTAGCGCAAATCTGGCAGTAGCACTTCGCCAGCTGACCAATAAGAAAGTAGCCCTGGTCGATGGCAATGTTATTTTTGGCGACCTGGGTGTCATTATGAACCTGGTATCGACCAAAACGATTGCCGACCTGGCGAATCGCATCAGCGAGCTGGATCGTGATTTGCTCAATGATGTACTTACGACGCATACATCGCAGGTAAAGGTGTTGCTGGCACCGCCTAACCCACAGACTGGCGAGCTCGTGACTGCAGATCATTTGCGGGCGATTCTTGAGGTTATGCGGAAAGAATACGATTACGTCGTTGTCGATACCCAATCATCGTTCCAAGATCGAGCGCTCGCTGTGCTCGATATGGCCGATCGGATTGTGACGCTGATGACGCTCGAAATGCCGTGCATTAAGAACATCAAGCTCTTCCTTGAGGTAGCCGAACTGCTGGAATATCCGCCGGAAAAAACACTCCTCGTGCTCAACAAGGCCGATAGCCGCCTTGGCATTCGCGTGGAGAATGTTGAAGAAAATATTCAACACAAGGTTGCGCTCCAGATCGGTAACGCTGCCCATGAAATGTCGTTATCGATTAACCAAGGGGTCCCGCTGGTGATCGAAAAACGCAGTCATCAGACCTCGAAAGACATTTTTTCGCTGGCGAACCTGATTACTAATGCGCGCGGCGGTGCTACTGTTAAAGCTGACGATAAACCTTCCGATCCAAAGGCGCCTGAAAACCGTGGGCTGTTTGGCCGGTTGCTAACGAAGCGCTAGTTCTTTCGATGCTCAAGTTCCCGATCGGGCATTGCAACATCATCGTGTTGGAGGAGATTCTGCTATGTCATTGCTGAAACGTATTGGCGGCACACCCGCACCAGGCGAAACTGCTGGGTCAGCTACGCGGCCAGGTGTACAACATTTTGAAAACAGCAAAATAGCTGGTTCCTCACGTGAGCGCGATGATCACGCCTTCACCGATATTCGTGCACGCGTGCAGAATAAGCTGATTGGCGAGCTTGATCCGAAACTTGATCTCTCGAATGCCGCTAAGGTGCGTCAGCAAGTCGAAGATATCTTCAATAGCATTCTCGACAGCGAAAATATTGTGCTCACCCGCACCGAGCGCGCGCGCATGTTCGAAAGCATTGCCGCCGACATCCTTGGGTTTGGCCCACTTGAGATTTTGCTCAACGATACGGAGATCAGCGAAATTATGGTGAACGGCCCGCGCAGTATCTATGTTGAGCGCAAGGGCAAACTCCAGAAAAGCGATGTCGTATTCAATAACGATGAGCATGTGCTGCGGGTGATCGACCGAATCATCTCGCCGCTTGGCCGTCGCTGCGATGAGTCTTCGCCGATGGTTGATGCGCGCCTCCCCGATGGCAGCCGTGTTAATGCGGTCATTCGCCCAATTTCATTGGTCGGCCCCTGCTTGAGCATTCGTAAGTTCAAGAAGGAAGGCATTACAGTTGAGGATATGATCCGCTTTGGAACGCTCACCCGCGAAATGGCCGAATTCCTCTCGGCATGTGTGCGCGGGCGCTTGAATATTGTGGTGTCGGGCGGCACTGGCTCGGGTAAAACCACCACACTCAACGCGCTTTCGTCGTTTATTCCCGAAGACGAGCGGATTATTACGGTTGAAAACGCCGCCGAGCTTCAGCTGCGCCAGGATCATGTTGTCACACTCGAATCGCGGCCACCGAATATTGAAGGAAAAGGCGAAATCAGCATTCGCGATTTAGTTATTAACTGCTTGCGTATGCGTCCCGAGCGGATTGTGGTGGGCGAGTGTCGCGGCGGTGAGGCGCTTGAGATGTTACAGGCGATGAACACCGGCCACGACGGATCGATGACGACATTACACGCAAATACACCACGCGACGCGATTTCACGTATCGAAACCATGGTGCTGATGGCTGGGATGGATCTGCCGGTGCGCGCTATTCGCGAACAGATCGCATCGGCAATCAATGTTATTGTGCAGCAAGCGCGCCTCAAAGATGGCAGCCGTAAAATTATCAATATCACCGAGGTACAGGGTATGGAGGGTGATGTGGTAGTATTACAGGATGTGTTCATGTTCGAGCAAACCGGCATCGACGAGCGCGGTAAGATTGTTGGGCAGCTGCGACCAACCGGTATTCGGCCCAAGTTTGTCGAGCTGTTCGAGGCACAGAATATTTACTTGCCACCCAATATTTTTGGCTACGCCAGCGAGCGCTCGTTCTTCTAGTACATTGCTCTACCTGGCAGCTGGCAGTGCGATGCCAGTGCTAGTTGGCGGGAAAGGAATACGGTATGGGGTTTCTGGCAAACCTACCGATAAACCCACTATTTGTGCTTATTGGCGCTGGCGTGCTGGCGCTACTCTTCATTGTGCTTGGCCTTACGGGGCGCAAATCGCTTGATGGGGCAAGCGGTACCCGCGGCTTTGATGACCGCTTGCAACAGTTTGCTGGACGCGCCCAGCGCAACCAAGCCCCCGAGGTAAAACCGCTAGAGCGTATCGACGCAGCAGTGAGCAAAGGGCGGCAAGGCAGCAAAATTGCCCGCGACCTTGCCCGCGCCGATCTCAAGCTCACCGTCACCGAATTCATTGGTATTAAGATTCTGGCTGCGCTCCTTGGTGCAGGCCTGGGTGCCTACATTGGGCGGGCCAGTACGGCGTCGCTGGTGCTGTCGGCACTGGTTGGCGGTGTGCTACTTTCATTCGCACCCAATCTCTATGTTGCCTATGCCGCCCGCAAACGCATCAAAGCATTTAATAATCAGCTTGGCGATGGCATTACACTGATGGCAAACTCGCTGCGGAGCGGCTATAGCTTCTTACAGTCGATGGATCTCGTTTCGCGCGAGGCCCCGCCGCCAATGTCAAGCGAATTCCGTCGGGTTGTGCAAGAGATTGGACTGGGCCTTTCGACAGAAGAGGCGCTCGGCAACCTGTTGCGGCGCGTCCCTTCCGACGATCTCGACTTGCTGGTTACAGCTGTGAACATTCAACACGAGGTTGGCGGGAACCTGGCCCAGATTCTTGAGACCATCGGCCATACGATTCGCGAGCGTGTGCGCATTAAAGGTGAGATCCAGGTATTGACCGCTCAGGGCCGCATTTCGGCATATGTGATTACAGCGCTACCAATTGTATTGGCAATTGGTATCACCGTTATCAACCCCGATTATATGTCGCCGATGTTTAAGTTTGGTTTACCACCAGACGCATGGTGCTGTCTGCCCGTCACTGCACTGGCGATGATTATCAGTGGCTTCTTCGTGATTATGAAGATCGTTGACATTGAAGTGTGAGGTAGGCAATGTCATCACTTGTGCTTATTCTGGGCGCGATTATGCTGGCGGGGATTGCCCTTGTCATTTTTGGGGTGACGCGCCCGGCCCAGACTGATGCAATCGGCGAGCGCCTTAACCAGTTCACTGAGCGCACAATGACGCTTGATGAGCTTGAGTTACAGCAACCATTTAGCCAGCGCGTGCTAATACCATTGGCCCGCGTAATCCTTGGCCAGCTTGGTAAGTATGGGCCTAAACAGAGCGCCGAGCGCCTGAAACTGAACCTTCAGCAGGCAGGTAATCCCGGCAATATCACGCCGATTATGTTCAGCGGCATGCGCATTGCCCTGATGATTGTGCTGCTGCTGGTGGGTGCGTTTGTCACTTTTGGGCAGCGGATGGAAACGCCCAAAGCGCTGATGTACACTGCAATTATGGCAGTACTTGGCTATTTGCTGCCAGGTATGTGGCTTGGGCGACAGATCAAGCAGCGCAAGCATAATATTGTGAAGGCGCTACCCGACGCCCTTGACTTGTTGACGATTAGCGTCGAGGCGGGCCTGGCGTTCGACCTGGCACTTATGCGCGTGGCCGATAAGTGGGACAACGAACTTTCGAACGAGTTTAAGCGTGTACTTACCGATACTCGTCTTGGCCGTGCGCGCCGCGATGCCCTGAAGGAAATGGCGCAGCGCACCGGCGTAGAGGATGTACAGACGTTTACTGCTGCAATCATTCAAGCTGAGCAATTAGGCGTATCAATCGGTAAAATCTTGCGCATTCAATCCGACCAGATGCGCATCCGCCGCCGCCAGCGCGCCGAGGAAGCGGCACATAAGGCACCAATCAAGATGCTCATCCCAATGGCTTTCTTGATTTTCCCCTCGCTATTTATCGTCATTCTTGGGCCAGCCGTGCCGCGCCTGATGGGGTCGCTTACCGGCCTGTAGGAAGCTCAACTCTTACGTAGCAGAGAGCAAGGAACAGCGTTCTTTGCTCTTTTTCATTGACACAACTTACGCAGTCAGTGTTTTTTCCTGGGGCAGAGCCGTACGTTTTATTGCTAGTGTTCGGCACCTTACTGCCGCAAGCCCGCTCAGTGCGCTAGCGAGACACCGCGTAAGCCCTGTAATTGAAAGCAGATACGAGGCTATGGCAGAAGCAGCCACTATTCGCATTATGAACCAGACACGCGGGCAGCCGCTTGCGACCCAGGCCGAACTTGCGCGCTCATTTATGGCGCGCGGGCGCGGCTTGATGGGGCGCCGGAGCTTACCCGCAGGCTATGCGCTAATCATCTATCCCGAATGGAGCATCCACACGTTTTTTATGCGCGTGGCTATCGACGTGCTGTTCGTCGATCGGGCGAACCGGGTGGTAGGGCTGCGGCATGCGATGCCACCCAGCCGCCCGTTTGCGGGGGTAGCGCCCTGGCGCGGGCACTATGTAATCGAGATACCCGCAGGTGTTCTTGCCGCAACTGGCACCGCTATTGGTGATCAGCTGGTGCTCGATCCGCCGCTCGGTGGGTAAGGGTTACCCATAGCGGGTTGGGCGGCGATCGCGCCCAGCGAGCAGCAGATAGCTATACAGTAGCACTCCCGAAAGCAGCGACACGGCCAGCTTCACCCAGAGTGGCGCGTCGGAGGGCGAGAGGAAGCCTTCGATAGTGCCCGCAATGGCTAGAATTGGCACACAGCCAAGCAACAGCAACGCCGCCCGCCGCGCTGCCAGCAGCAACGCCGCCCGGCGTGTGAGCAAACCAGGCCGCACAATCGCCCACCCCAGCTGCATTCCAGCGCCACCGGCGATGAAAATCGCACTCAGCTCAAGCGTGCCGTGGGCGGCCACGAACCCCCATAAATTTGCCGCGAACCCCAACGATTGCGCCACCCCTGCTACAATACCAAGCATCAGGCCATTTTGCGCTAGCAGGTAGAGTGTAAAAATACCTAGCAGCGTGCCCCCCGCAAATGCTAGAATCGTGACCCGAATATTATTGGTCATGATCATCGAAGCGCCAGCGGCATTTCCGTCATTCAGCGATTTCCACCACTCGTGCCCATCGCGGATATCTTGAATCCGATCCTCGATGCCAGGAAAGAGCGCCGCGCCCGCCGCAGGATCGCGGTAGGCCACCCAGAAGCTTGCCAGCGCTGGTAGCATAAACATTAAGAATGCAGCGAAGGTATACACCCAGGTCGCCCGGAATGTGCGTGGAAGTGTGGTGGTGAAGAACTCAACCACGCCACGACGACGGCCCGCCGGACTTTGGTAAACGGCACCATGGGCACGCGCAACCAACTCGTTCAGGTAATCGACCAGGCGGTGGGTGCCGAAATCGCGCCGCGCCACCGCCAGATCGGAGGTTGCGCTGCGATATAAGCGACCTAGCTCGGTTAGCTCTTCGGCTGAAAGCACAGCCAGACCGCCAAGCTGCGATCGATCGAGAATGGCTGCCAGGCGCTCCCAATTCGATTTTTTCGTCGCGATAAAATCTTCAGCCAGCATAACAATTGCTCATCGGGTTAACCCGCTTCATAGCACGCTCGGCATCGGGCCTCGTATAGCTCAAGCCCGCCTACCACGATCGTGGGTGCATCGAATGGTGCGGGGCGTCCGTCGATCATCCGCTGCGAGCGGGTAGCATAGGCCCCACAGCGCACACAAATGGCAAACAGCTTATCCACTTGCTCGGCAACCGCTAATAAGCGCGACATTGCGGGAAACGGCTTGGCGCGGAAGTTCTGATCGAGGCCAGCAATAATCACGCGCAACCCGCGATCCGCGAGCGCTTGCACCGTTGTTAGCACCACATCAGGCTCGTCGTCGAGAAAATGCAGCTCATCGAGCGCCACTACCTGCACCCCATCGTGTAGATAGTCGAACACTTCAGTGATAGAGCCAATTGGCTGTGCCTCGATCCGCACCCCATTGTGACTCACTAAGTTTCCCGTAGCGTAGCGCGTGTCGCGCTTGGGCGTAAAGGCTTGCAGCTGCTGGCGGGCAATTTTCACATGATGCAAACGGCGGATCAGTTCTTCGGTTTTTCCGCTGTACATGCATCCGCAAATCACTTCGATCCGCCCACCCGAACTGAGACGTGTCATTGTATACTCCCATATATGGTGCGCAGCACAGATACTGGCGAAGCGCTTATTCTCAAAATATCGTACCATGCTACCCGGCGCACGGCAAGCAAAATTGATGGTTGACAAATGTTTCTGCTTATTGTATGCTATAGGAAACCGCTTTACTATCCACGCAATTACAACATACTCAACGCTGGGCCTTGTGCGCAAGCATCCTTTTATATTGCTTTGATATGCTTAAAGCGAAGGACAGCCCTGGTTTCTTCGTCGCATATACCACTCCATGTACGACATACGGGCGCCACAAAAACGTTTTACGCTCACACGCCTGAACCATCCTGAAGATGCCCTTGCTTTGCAGAGGTACGCCGATGACGACGATCGACGAAGTTGCGCAGCTTGCGGGAGTTTCACCAGCGACTGTATCGAAGGTGCTCAACAACCGTCCGTATGTCAGCGCCGAGAAGCGCGCCTTGATTGAGCGGGTGATTGCGGAAACCGGGTTTGTGCCAAGCCAGCGCGCGCGCGGCCTGAGCAAACGGCGCTCGTATATTTTTGGCATGCTTATTCCCTACACATCGAATCAGCTGTTTGCCGATCCCCATCTGCTCGAATGTATACGCGGCATTGAAGACGTGGCAAATACGCACGATTACAATATGCTGCTTTCGACTGCGCGCGCCCCTGCCGAGGCTGCCAGCGCCTGTGTACGGCTACTGCGTAGCGATGTGATCGACGGCGCGATCGTGCTCGAAACGATCGATCTTCAGCCATTCACCGAAGTGCTTCAGCAGCACGATGCCCCCATGGTAGCAATTGGTTATGCGCAGGGTACCGCCCTGCACGCCATTCATGCCGATGATTATGGCGGTGCGCTCAGCGCTATGCACTATTTGCTCAGTTTGGGGCACCGGCGGATCGGGATTGTGAGCAGCGTGCTGCGCCCATTTGCCCTGGAAGAGCGTTTGCGCGGCGTGCGAGTAGCGTTAGAGGCGCGCGGTCTATGCTTGAATGAGCAATTGATTGCGCTTGGCGACTTTTCGAGCATCAGCGGCGAAGCAGCAGGCCGGGCGCTGCTGGCGCAGCCCGAGCCACCAACCGCGATCTTTGCGCTGAACGATCGAATGGCGATCGGCGTTATGCGCGCAGCCCGTGAGCTGAACATCAGCATCCCTGAGCAACTCTCAGTAATTGGCTTCGACGATATTCCAACGGCGAGTATGGCTACCCCACCACTTACCACTGTGCGCCAACCGGGGTTTGCCCTGGGCGACACCGCCGCTAATGTGTTATTTGCGTTACTCGATGGGTCGATGCCGCCACCCGCAGCGGTTATACCCACCGAATTGATTGTGCGCGGCACCACCGCGCCACCGCTACACTAGATAGGAGGTAGAGCAGGGCACAACAAGAGTATGAGACCGTGCAGCACGATGCCGCACACACGACAACGACGAACGTAACACACTCCTAAGAAGGAAAGGACTGAACTATGCAGTTCAAACGAATGCTTAGCCTGTTTGGCGTAGTAATGGCCGCAGCACTAGTGCTGGCTGCGTGCGGGGTTTCAACCCAACAGCAGAGCGGTGGAACCACCACCAACCCCACGGCAGCACCAGCTGCAAATAGCGGCGGCACGTCGGGCGGTAGCACAATCACAATTCGCTGGCGCACACGCCCTTCGGATGCGGCCGAGCAGGCGGTATACCAGGCTCTGAACGATGCTGCAAACCAGCAGCTTGCGAGCAAAAACATTAAGGCCGTGTACGACCCCGGCGTGAACCAGGATTACGAGCCCAAGCTGAAAGCAGAACTTTCGGCTGGCACCGCCCCTGATATCGCCTGGATTCCAGGTGCCTCGACTGCCGACTATGTGGCGGCTGGGCAGCTGCTCGACATCAAGCCCTACCTCGACAAAGATACTAGCCTGAAGATCGCCGACTTCTACCCGCAGCCCGTGGCTGAGCTGACACACGATGGCAAAGTGTATGGCCTGCCGCGCGATATCTCGACGATGGTCACCTACTTCAATGCCGACCTGTTCAAGGCCGCTGGCATCCCCAACCCCAAAGAGCTGAGCGACCAGGGCAAGTGGAACTGGGAGACGCTGCTGGACAGCGCGAAGAAGCTCACCGACGCAAGCAAGCAGCAGTACGGCCTGGGCTTTGGCGACTGGTGGGGGCCAGCCTGGGGCTACTTCACCAACGCAGCGGGCGGCGGTATGTTCAACAAAGAGCGCACCGCGTGCAATCTCAACTCGGCTGAGTCGGTGGCAGGTGCCAAGTACGTGCAGGATCTCTATACTCAGAAGCTCGTACCAGCTGGCGATGCCGATGGCGAAGCGCTGTTCAACGCGGGCAAGGTAGGCATGTACTTCAATGGCCGCTGGTTCACACCGGGTGTGCGCACCAACGCCAAGTTCAACTGGGACGTTGCTGAAATGCCCGAGGGCAAAGTAAAGAGCACCTGGCTGTTCTGGGGGCCGTATGTCATCAATGCCAAAACGGCTAACCCCGATGCCGCCTGGGAAGTGCTGAAGGCGATTACTGCCGCCGATGCGATGGGCAAGGTAGCTGCGATGGGCACTAACATTCCATCGCGCAAAGACCAGACCGCGGTCGATGCCTTCTTGAAATCGAACCCGCCGACGAACAACCAGGCATTCCTCAAGGGTACCGATTACGCCGTCGCCGAGCAGGCGCTCTACACGGGCAACTGGGGCGATTTCAGCGGCAAAGTTCAGCCCTTGTGGGACCAGATGATCGCTGGTAAGATCACGCCCGAAGACTTCGGGAAGCAGGCGTGCGAACAGACCACAGGCGCATTTACGAAATAGCCAACCACCTGCAGCCGGTAGAGGGCAGCCTGAATGAATATCACAGGCTGCCTTCTACACCTGCCACATACCTCAGGAGGGAATTGGCATGACAAAACAGGCCGCTCTCGCCTCGTCTGGTACTGCGCGCAAGGTCAGTAGCAAGCAGCTGCGCGAAATCATCGATGCCTACAGCATGCTGCTACCAACTATTCTGGGTGTGCTAATCTTCTTTGCAATACCGCTAGCAATTTCGCTGTATTTAAGTTTCACGAATGCCCGTATTAGCACCCCGGTGAGCGCCGCAACCTTTGTGGGGCTTACGAACTATGGTAATGTCTTCAAAGATTCGAATTTTTACCTCGCTTTGCGTAATACACTCATCTTTTCAGCCGCTACGCTGGTGCTCTCGATTCTGCCCGCAGTCGTCCTCGCGGTGCTGCTGAACGAAAAAATCCGCGGACAGGCATTTTTCCGCGCGCTGTTCTTCATCCCAGTAGTTGCGTCGGTGGTGGCAATCTCGCTGCTATGGCGCTACCTGCTCAACCTCGACTTTGGCTTTGTAAACTACGCGATGAGCCTGGTGGGTCTACCACGCATTCCCTGGCTTACGTCGCCCGATTGGGCGCTGCTCAGCGTTATTCTGGTGTTTTCGTGGAAAACGGTTGGCTATAACATGGTTATTTTCCTGGCGGGCTTGCAAGGCATTTCGCGTCAGCTGTACGAAGCTGCAAGTATCGACGGTGCGACGCGCTGGCAGCAATTTACCCGCATTACCATGCCAATGCTTTCGCCAACCACCTTTTTTATTCTCATCACCACGCTGATTAACTGTTTACAGATCTTCGATGTGCCGTATGCTCTGGGTTATGGCCGTAGCACCACCATCGGCCCCGCCGACTCAATGCTTACCGTGGTGCCACTGCTCTACCGCGAGGGATTTATCTCCGATCATATGGGCTATGCTTCATCGCTGGCGTGGGTGCTGTTCATTATGATCATGGGGATTACCTTCTTGCAGTTTCGCATCTCGAACCGCTGGGTTAACTACGAATAGAGGTGCTCTATGACCGGACAAGTGCTCCAGCGGCCATTTGAGCGCTGGCTCGCCTATGCTTTTCTGCTGATCGCCGGCTTGATCATGACATTCCCCTTCATTTACATGATCCTGGCGTCGCTCAAAACATCGTCGGAAGTGGTGCAAGTACCGCCACGGCTATTGCCCGAAACGTTGCAGCTCGGGAATTACCTTGAGGTGATTAACATTGTGCCACTGGGGACGCAGCTGGTTAACACGGTGATTGTCACCGCTGGCGTGGTACTGGGCTGGGTGATCACCTCGGTGCTGGCGGGCTATGCGTTTGCCCGGCTCAATTTCCCTGGTCGCGACCTGCTGTTCTTTCTGTACCTTGGCACGCTGATGGTGCCATTCGCGGTCATCATCGTGCCGATGTTCAAAATAATGGTCGCTTTTGGCTGGGTGAACAAGCTTACGGCGCTGATTGTGCCGTGGATCTTCACCGCCTATGGCACATTTCTGCTGCGCCAATTTTTTATGGGTATCCCGAAAGACCTGGAAGAGGCCGCGATGATCGATGGCGCGAGCCGCTGGGGCATTCTCTTTCGGGTGGTGATGCCGCTGGCGCGCCCGGCGATGGCTACCCTGGCAACATTTGGTTTCCTGTATGCTTGGAATAGCTTCCTATGGCCGCTGATTATTATCAGCGACCCGAGCCGCAAGGTGGTAAGCCAGGGCTTAATCGATTTGCAGGCGCTGTATGCGGTGCGCGTTGACCTGATTATGGCTGGGTCGGTGCTGGCAGTGCTGCCCACACTCGTCGTGTTCTTATTTGCGCAGCGCTACTTTATTGAGGGCGTGGCAACCACCGGCCTGGCCGGGCGCTAAGCTGCAAATCATTTACAAAAGTTCTGCTACAATACGCGCACCTCATACGCTCGCTTCGCTTGAAGCAAAAGGAGAACGCACATGAGTATCATCGGCTGGCTGGTCTTTGGTGCGCTGGCAGGCTGGGTCGCAAGTATGATCGCAGGAACCAACGAGCGGCAGGGCTGCCTGCTGAATATTATCGTTGGTATCGCCGGGGCGTTTATCGGCGGCTTCCTTTATAGCTTACTCACTGGCAATGAGTTCATCGCCCAGTTCAATATTACCAGCTTCATTGTATCGGTAGTAGGTGCGGTGCTCTTGCTGTTCATTCTCACGGGTGTACGTCGGCGCCGCTAGGCCGCCCTTCAATTGAATAGAGACACAAAGACACCGCCGCTAGCTTGGAGGCTAGCGGCGGTGTCTTTGTGGTCGAAGGGCGCCGGGCAGTGTAGGCTGGTACGGCGAGGATTCCCGAGGGCGACCGAGGCGTTATGAGGTTGTCCTTACAGAGGAATTTTATGAATGCCAGCCAATTCACTATAAATGCCCTGTGCCTGTCTGATACAAGCATACGCCAAGCCATGGGCAGTCGCAATAGTTCCAATCTCCTACTTTTGTGCTGACTCATGGGGGATGGGTACCATTACCAGGGATGACCTGTGGTACCGACCGCCTACCCTGGCAGCGGTTGTGGTATCATGCCAGGGCATAACCGCAAGCTCAGGAACAACCTGTATGCCAAAAGGCCAGAAAACTCTATTTGATGACCAGCGCGATGAAACACTTCAGCGCCAGGCCCCGCTGGCGGCGCGCATGCGGCCCCGCTCACTCGAAGAATTTGTGGGGCAAGAACAGATTGTAGGCGAGGGGCGGCTGCTACGCCGCGCAATTGCGAACGATACGCTGTTCTCGATTATTCTTTGGGGGCCACCCGGCAGCGGGAAAACGACCCTCGCCCGCATCATTGCCGAAACCACCGACGCCCATTTCGAGCCGCTATCGGCGGTGGCGGCGGGCGTGGCCGACCTGCGGCGCGTGACGAAAGAAGCTACCGACCGGCTGGGCATGTTCAAGCAGCGGACCGTACTGTTCATTGATGAGATTCACCGCTTTAATAAGGCCCAGCAAGACGCAGTGCTACCCTATGTCGAAGATGGCACGGTCATCCTGATCGGCGCTACGACCGAAAATCCCTCGTTCGAAGTGAACTCGGCGCTGCTTTCGCGCGCACGCGTGTTTGTGCTCGAAGCACACACCGATGAGCAGATTGGCGTGCTGGTCGATCGGGCATTGAACGATAGCGAGCGCGGCCTGGGCGCGTACCACGCGATGCTCGCCGCCGACGCGCGCGGCTACCTGCTGAATATGGCAAATGGCGACGCGCGCACCGCGCTGAATGCGCTTGAGGCGGCGGTGCTAGCAAAACCGCCCGCGCTGGGCGACAAGCGGCTGATCACGGTAGACGATATTCGCGATGCGTTGCAGAGCCGCGCTACCCGCTATGATAAGCACGGCGAGCTGCATTATGATGCGATTTCAGCGCTGCATAAATGTGTGCGCGATAGCGACCCCGATGCGGCGCTGTACTGGCTCGGGCGTATGCTCGATGGCGGCGAAGATCCGCTGTATATTGCGCGGCGGGTGGTACGGATGGCGGTGGAAGATATTGGCCTGGCCGACCCGCAGGCGCTGCCGCTGACGATCGCCGCGCAGCAGGCGATTCACTTTTTGGGCCAGCCCGAGGGCGACCTGGCGCTCGCGCAGGCGGTGGTGTACCTGGCACAGGCACCGAAGAGCAATGCCGTGTATAAAGCCTACGGCGCTGTGCTGAATGATGTAGCCGAAACCCGCAACGACCCGGTGCCACTGCACTTGCGGAATGCGCCGACCAAGCTGATGAAGGGCCTTGGCTACGGCAAAGGCTACAAATACGCCCATGATTACGCTGATGCTCAGGTAGAGCAGGAACACTTCCCGCCTAATCTGCAAGGGCGGCGCTACTACGAACCAACCAATCACGGCTTCGAGGCGAGCATTCGCGAGCGGCTAGCATGGCGCGACGCGCAGGCACTGGCAGCAGCTCCACCCGCGTCGGCGCGACCCGCGCGCCCAGCGGCAATTGCAGCGCCATCGGCGGGCGATGCGAATGAATTTCAGGATATGGCGGGCGAGGAATCACAGGATCCTGGCGAGGATGATGGCGCACAGATTCGCCGACCGGCCAATTCGGCCAAACGGCCAGCCAGGCCAGCCGGGCGCAGCGAGTAGGCAGATAGAGTTAGCGGAGAGGATTTATGCTAGACCTGAAGCTTGACACTGAATTTGGCGCGCGGGTGCTGCAGCGCCTGCAAAGCGAGCCAATCATCTGGCTGACGACGGTTAACGCCAGCGGTATGCCGCAGCCCAGCCCGGTATGGTTTTTGTGGGAGACAGGCAGTGTGCTGATCTACAGTAAGCCGAATGTGCCCAAGCTACGCAATATTGCCCGCAACCCATCGGTGGCGCTGAACTTCGATGGGAATGGGCAGGGTGGCAATATTATTGTGCTCACCGGCACGGCGCAGATTGAGGCTGATGCTGCGCCAGCGCATCGGGTTGCGGAATATGCGCAGAAGTATGGCGCGTATATGGCGCGCAATGGGTGGAGCCATGAGCAATTTGCGCAGCTGTATTCGGTGGCGATCCGTGTGACACCCCAGGATGTGCGCGGGCATTAGCCTATTATTGGTGCTGGTGGGGCCTGCGCGCCCCGAACCCCTTATGTTGCGCTGGTATCGGCTGCACCGTGGGGTGCGCATGCCTCCGTTGCGGTGCCAGGCAAGCAGCAGAAAATAATAAGACTTTCGCTTACTTGTTTATATGCCTGCGGCAGCAAGGTACTTTTTCTTTTTTCTTGGTGATGTTGTGCGCTCCGCGCACAACATCACCAAGGACATGAAGAATTTGCTTGAGTTAGCGAAATTCTCACATAAAATGCTGGTGTCTAATACTGAAGCTGCGGTCGATGAGCAACGAGTGTGGCGCATACCCAACTGCGG
>JAFEAS010000154.1 GCA_018266315.1 Chloroflexi bacterium SZAS-1
ATTTGGGCGGCGGGGTTTGTTCGGTCAGTACCTTAGTGCAATGGGACTTGAGCTAGCGTTTACCACTGGCGCAGTTGTTGTGGCGCAGCTGTTTGTGGCTGCACCCTACTATATCAAAGCGGCAGCCACCGGCTTCGCCAGCGTCGATCGCGAGCTTGAACAGGCGGCTGCGCTTGATGGTGCTAGCCCGCGCCAGGTGTTTCGCTATGTCACTGCGCCCTTATCGTGGGCATCGCTCTTCGGCGGCGCGGTAATGACCTGGGCGCGTGCACTGGGCGAATTCGGGGCCACAATCATCTTCGCTGGGAATTTTATCGGCCGCACACAGACAATGCCATTAGCGATTTACCAGGGCTTCGAGCAGGATTTGAACGTAGCGTTAACCCTGTCGGTGATTCTGTTGGCCGTCTCGTTTGGGGTGTTATTTCTTGTGAAAGGATTACTGCGGCGGCAGCTGTAAATCGGCCAGGCTGTTACGTGGCTGTTGCTATCCTGCATAGCGCAGAAGTCGAGCTAGTGGGAGACATATACCTGGCAGATAGTGCCCTCGATACATTAGAAAACAGCCATTGTATTGGTAGCACTATCTGCCAGGTTTTACAATTGGGATAGCCATAGTACGACAAGTGGGTTATCGTATTGCCGCCAGGAACTCGGCGGTGGTATAGGCCGGGTTGCGGTGTACTGCTTCAGGCAGGGTGATGTGGCCGAGCTGCCGATAGAGCGCCTCGCGGGTGTTTAGCAGCTGGGGGTAGCAGCGCATCAGCGTAGTAATAGGTAGCTCGCCGGGTTTGGGCTGGTACAGGCCGTGCCATAAGACCGGGCGCGGCTGGGCAATATATTCCTCTACCATCTGGGCTTGCCGCTCGGGATCTACTGCCAGGTACACGATTGTGGCGAGCTGCCGAATCCGCTGCATAACTTTGGGATTGACATAGATCGCACTGCCCGTCATGTCGATAATCACATTCTGGGGTGCGTCTGGGCCTTGCTCAAATGCGTCGGCAATGGTGCTCAGCACGACGGTTTCGTGTTCGAGGTACAGCGCTTCGCGTTCGGCGTAGTGTGCTTCGTATGGCAATCCCATCCACTGCCCCAAGTCGTACACCGAGCCATTGCCGATATCGTAATCGGCCCGAATACGCGCGGCAATCAGATCATCGCAGTGCAGCCAGGTGAACCCGGCAGTGGCAAGCCGCGCCGCCCACGAACTTTTGCCCGCGCCCGACATGCCCAGCAACCCGATGATCATGGCATCTCTGTTAGCTATGTGGAAGGAATATGTAACTATACCATGAGTACCCGCTACCTGGCGATAGCGGCGCTTCGCTGTTCGCGGGCGGCGATTTGCCCATCACGTAGCTGATAGAGGTCGGTGGCGAACTCGGCAGCGGCGGGGTCGTGCGTCGCCATCATCAGCGTAACGCCTTCGTTATCGACCAGGGCGCGCAATAACCCGAGTACCTGCTCGCCGGTTTTTGTATCGAGATCGCCGGTGGGTTCGTCGGCAAGGATGAGCTTTGGCCGAATTGCCAGCGCCCGCGCAATCGCCACGCGCTGCTGCTGCCCGCCCGAAAGCTCGTAGGGCCGATGGTCGATCCATGCGCCGAGCCCGACGGCTGCAATACAGCGCCGCACCCGCGCATCCCACTCACGGCGCGGGATATCGCCAGCCAACCGCAGCCCTAGCTCGACATTTTCGTAGGCTGAAGCAGTGGGCAGTAGCGCAAAGCTCTGGAAGATGAAGCCGGTACGTCGGCGCAGGGCGGCTAGCTCGGCATTGCTCAGGGTGTTCAGCTGACGCCCTTCGCGGGTTACGGTACCGGCGGTTGGTTCATCGAGGCCGCCCACCAGGTTCAGCAGCGTCGTTTTACCGCTGCCACTTGGCCCCATCAGCACCACAAATGCGCTGCGCGGAACCGCCATATCGACGCCGCGTAGGGCGCGCACCTGCCGATCATTCACTGTAAAGGTGCGCTCAACGCCGGTAAGTGTAATCACGGGTTCAGATTCGCTCATGATCTATTCTCATATTGGTGGTCGTGCAGCGCTATGGTGTCGCAAGCTGGGCGGCGAGTCGTTTGGGGGCAACCGCACGGTAGCTTTCGAGAATCCAGCTGTGGAAAAGCTCAGGCGCGAGCACATCATCGGGTTGGAATTGCAGCGTAACCCAGCCGCTTTTGCCCAGGCCATAACCAGCGGGCGAGGCGAAGGGCATCGTCAGTACATCTGCGCCCGATATAGGCAGCTTCAGCCCAAGCCGCAGCTCACTATCGAGCGTCGCATCCTGCCCGAAGAACACAAAAATCTTCTTGTTGACTTTTGCCACTACCTCGCCCCACGGGAAGTCTTCATACGCTTCGGGCAGGCTGAGTGCGAATTGGCGTAAGGCTAGCGCAATAGCGCGTAATTGCGTGTGCTCGGCCATAACCGGCTCCGGTCATTCTATTTTGATTTGCGCCACCAGGTGCGCCCTTTGGCTTTTCCATTGCGGCGTTCAGGGGTAGGCAGTGGGTCGGCGCTATACAGGCTGCGGTAGAGCGAGCTGCTTGTCTGCTCGTCTTCTGGCTCGGTTTCGGGTCGCTCGGCGCGGTCATCGTCGCTGGGGCGAATGAGAATGCCGCCATCGACTAGCTCGATCTTGGCGCGCTTGCCGATGCCCGCCAGTGTACGCTGATCGCCGGGTAGCTGGAGCCGCCCAGCACTGTCGAGCACCACCAGCTCTTCGCGAAGAGTGGGAGCTGCGACGAGCGCGCTTTCAGCGCTTGCCTCCTGGGCCTCGGCCCTGATCGTCTCGGTGCTGGTTCGTCCATCGCGGATGGCGATCACCCGGTCGGCCTGCTCGGCTACGCGTGGGTCGTGCGTCACCAGTACAATCGTGAGATCATAGCGGTCGCGCAGATCGTGCAGCAGCTTGAGAATCATCTGGGCGGTGGGCCAATCGACCTCGCCAGTAGGCTCGTCGGCCAGCAGAATTTTGGGTTTGTTCGCCAGCGCGCAGGCAATGGCAATCCGCTGCTGCTGCCCACCCGAAAGCTGCGTTGGCTTCTGGTTGGCGTATTCTTGCATACCAACGGCCTCAAGCAGCTCGCTGGCCCATTCATGCCGCTCGCGCAGCCCGCGCCCGGCTAGGGTCATTAGTAGCTCAATATTTTCGCGCGCGGTGAGGTAGGGCAGCAGGTTGCGGGTGGTTTGCTGCCACACAAAGCCTACTTGGTCGCGACGGTATGCGGTGAGCTCGGCCTGGTTGAACTTGAGCAGGTTCTGGCTATCGACTTCGAGCTTGCCCGCCGAAGGCCGATCGAGGCCGCCTAGCGCGCTGAGAAAGGTTGATTTGCCCGAACCCGATGGCCCAACCAGCGCCAGCATCTCGCCGCGCGCAATCTCGATATCGAGACCCTGGAGCGCAACCACTTCCAGATCGGCCACCTGGAAGATCTTTACCAAGCCGGAGGCAATAATAAAATGTTCTTCGTTTTCAGTCATAAGGCTCTACAATCGGCAGGTGGCTAATTTGCGTCGCCCAATTTTACCGCCTGGAACAGCCGCATCCGGCCCATAATCCATGCCAGCGCCAGCAGTGTGATGAGTAGTGCTATGGCAAATACCACATAGATCAGCGCGACCTGATCCCAGGCAAGCTGCGGTGGGTAGCTGGGCGTGCCGGGGTGTGGGCCCGCGCCAACCTGAAGGAGTGGTACGACCAGCTGCGCGGCCAGTAGCCCAATACCGGTGCCTGCACCCACACCCGCAATCACCAGCAGTACCTGCTCAATAACCAGCTCAACCGCCACCTGCCGCCCCGACATGCCGAGCGCGCGCAGCACGCCTAGCTCAATCGCCCGGCGGCGCGCAGTGATCAGCGCCGAGAGCAAGAAGCCGAGCAGTGTGAGCCCACCAGCAGCGATAAAGCCAACCGAGAGCAGGCCGAACAAGCCTTGCCGCCGTGGCTGAGTTTGTTCATCCAGAATGAGCGTCGCGGCATCGCGCGTGTCGATCACCGAAATGCCGAGCTTGCGCACACCTGCTACTAAATCTTCGACATTCGCCTTGGGATCGCGCGCGATCCAGACATCATACGGATATTGGCCGCTCATCTCATCGAACACATAATCGAGGTTGGCGACGAGGATTGGCCCATCCTGCGGGTAAAAGCCCGGCCACAGATCAAACGAACCAATGATCTTAAAGGTCATCTGGCGCTGGTCGTCGGCTATTTTCACCAGCGCGGGCAGTGGGTCGCCGATTTTTAGCCCTTTTGCGAGTACATCTTTGCTCACCAGCACGCCATCGTAGTTGGCGGCCAGCATGTTCATTAGCGCGCCCAGCGATTGCCCACCACCCCAGGCGCGATCGAAGCGTGGAATAACTTTCGGGAAGTCGATCCGGTCGATACCAACCAGCTGCGCACGCGGCGCGCTGCCGCCAAGCTGAATCGAGACATCTGGGTAGCTGCCTACTCGCGCTGCGGCGGTAATGCCCTGTACACTCAGATGATCGCTTACTGGCACAAACAAAAAGCGTGGTTCTTTCTGAATATCGGGCCGAGGCTGCTGCCCGTTCTGGTTGCGCTGCGCGGTGCTTTGCCCGGTTTCGAGCAGCTGCGTGTACGCGCCAACCTGGTAGCTAATCGCGGTGCGCAGCGCGCCGTCGATGGTTGCTGCCATTGAGGCACTGAACGACGCCAGGCTGAGGGTTAAGATCAGCAGCAGCAGTGGGCCGCGATACGCCCCCGGCTGGCGTGCCAGCGTGCGCAGCGCCACCAGCGGCGCTACCCAGTTGGGGCGCTTCGAGAGCCGCGCCAGCACTTCGAGCACAAGCGGAATGATGCGCACCGCGATTAAGCCGAGTGCGAAGCAAAAGAGCACGGGCAATAGTAGGAGTAGCGGGTTACTAAACGGGTCGGCACCGCGCGCGGAACCGAGCTGCAGCCCGCCAGTGCGGCGCAGCTGGTAAATACCATATACCGCAGGAATGAGCAGCAGGAAATCGAGGAAGAAGCGCTGCCAGAATGGCGGGCGTAGTGTGCGCGCAGCCTGCTGCTGCTCATCCACCAGCGTGCGGCGCGAGGCAATAAACGCTGGCAGTAAGGACGCCAGCAGCGCCAGCAGCACCGCAGCGACACCAAAGCGCAGGCTTTCCCAGGTGAGTGCGAGCGAGAGTGGCGGTGCATCGCCGGTGAGCTGCAAGAATGAGCGGGTGCGGCCCATAAACTGGGCGAACAGCAGGCCAAGCCATGGGCCAACTGCCAGCGCAACTGCGCCCATCAGCAGCCATTCAATAATGTAAATACCCAGAATCTGGGCATTGCGCACGCCGCGCGTCTTCAGCAGAGCAATCTCGCCGCGCTGACGGTTCACCAGCAGCGCCGCCACCAGCCCGGCGAAGTACAGCACGAGCGCTAGAATTGGCGCGCTGAACACAAAGAGCTGGAGCGTCAGCGCCTGGGCTTCTTGCCGGTAATTCACCAGCGAGTCGCGTGGGCTTTGTTCAAGCTTCAGGCCCGCCACCAGGCCAGCCGCCTGCGCGCTCACACTATCGAGGCGGCTCAGCAGCGGCGCGGCTTGTGTGGATGATAAGCTGGCACCGTTCAGGCGGGCAAACCAGAGCGCCTGCCCAACTTCATTTTTTAAGTAGGCCGCCACCGGGCCAGTGAAGGTTGCTTCGGGCACTAATACCACGTCTTTGAGCGCATTGGGTGGGTAGAACCAGGCCGGATCCTGGGCGTTAATCGGCGCCCATAGCCCCACGACCTTAATCGTCAGCGATGCCACTTTCCCACCGATTGTGCCCACTAGCGAGAACTGGTCGCCGATGTTAATGCCAATCTCGTCGGCCATGTCGCGCTGGATCAGCACCTCAATCGGTGGGCTGCCCGCCTTGATCGGCGCGGTGGCAGGTTTGGGCGCGGCACCATCGACGATGCGCATCTGGTCGTCCATACCGCTCAGAAAGCCGAGGGTTACATTCTTCAGGAATGGGTTGGGCGCGCCCGATGATGGCGGCAGCAGCATCCGTAGCGCGTCGGTACGGACATGGCGTGCCAAACCCTGGCGGGGCAGCTCAAGTCGTGCCAGCCCCGGCCCGCTTAAGAAATCGTCGGCGGACTTGATGCGATCCCATTCCAAAGGGCCTTTGCTCGATCCAAGGTAGCGAAAGAGTAGTGCAAATGCCGAGCGGTTGGTTTGTGCTTCCTGGCGCTCCAATGTGCTTTTCAGCAGGCGCAGGCTCGCGCCTTCGGCGTAGGTTGGTACGCTTACGGCCAGCGCCACCGCTGCCAGCAGGGCAACCAGGGCGCATAGTGCCAGCCCGAAGTTGGCTTGAAGTCGCTTGAGTGCGGTTGTCAGTACCGACAGGATCGTCCAGAATATGTTCATAGCGTTTGCTGCGGTGCATATACTGTGTTGATGGTTATAGCCTCAACACGCAGATTACTGCCCGACAACGACATCACCAGCTTTTAAGCCATCGAGAATCTCGACTTTATCGTCGGTTTCGATGCCGGTTTTTACCGTCACGCGGCGTTCGCGCTCACCTTCGCGCACCACCACAAAGCGGCGGCCTTCAAAGGCGCGAATGGCGTCGGGCGGCAGCCAGAGCACGGTATCTTTATGTTCAAGCACGATTTTAATTTTGACAATCGTGACTCCGGCTTCAACCTGCTGGCCTTTGAGATCGAGCAGCTTGAAGCGCGTTGTGCGGTCGCGCTCTTGCACGGTGCCGCTGCCGCCCGAGCCATAGGGCGCAGGCATCTGGCGGATGATCGAGGGTAAAATCACATCGGGGCGAGATAAGAGTGAAAGCTCGGCGGGCTGGCCCTCGGCGAGCTGTTTCATTTGTTCGGCTCCTAGCTCGGCGGCAACTTCCAGATTCGACGGGTCGGCCACCTCAACCACCGGGTCGAAGGCGGTAACCGTGTCGCCCTCGCTCAGGCTAATCGCAAGCAGCTCGCCATTCTGTGGGGCCACAATGCGTCCGTCATCAACCTTCTTCTGGGCCTTCTCAAGCGCGCGCTGCGCGGTTTCAACCGCCTTCAGCTCGGCGTTGAAGCTTTCGGTATTGGCCTCATCGAGGGCAAGCTGAGCGGCCTCTACTTTGCGTTGAGCCTCAATTAGGTCTTTATTGCCTTTGCCCTGGAGCACGCTATCGAGCTTGCGCTGGGCTTCCTGTACTTTATCGTTGGCGTCGGTGTTGCCAATAACCTCCTTCTCGCGCGCTTTGTCAAGCTCGCGCTTGGCAACTTCTACCGCCTTTTCAGCATCGCGCAGTGCCCGGTCGGCCTTCACAACCGCGTCGGCGTAGGCTTGCTTTTCGTCGTCGGTAAGCGTATTGGGGGTGCGCTTGCCGGTCACCGGGTCGACGGTGTAGGGGTTGTCGGGGTTGGTGCCGTAACGCTGCGCCCAATCGTTATCCCAGTAGGCTTTCTCGCGGGCCTTCTGCTGGTCTTGCAGCGCTTCGGAGGCTTTTTGCACGGCATCCTCGGCGCTGGTTTTTGCTTCCGAGCCGCTAGCGCTGGCGTCCTTCGCGGCTTGCTGGGCTTCGGCCAGGGCCTTCTGGGCGGCGCGAATCGGGTCGTTTTCGCCGCCGGGTAGCACCGTTGTCAGGTCGTCTTTGGCCTGTTGCAGGTCAATTTCGGCCTGTTTTATTTTTTTTGCCTGGGCCTTTTTCGCATTATCAAGGTCGCGGTTGGCCTGAACTAAGGAGTCTTTCGCCTCGCGCAGATCGTCGTTGGCTTCATCTTGCTGCAGCTCGGCGATCAGATCGCCCTGCTTCACAATATCGCCGCGCTTGAAGGCCACGGTACTTACCCGTCCATCGCGCTTGAATGATATCTGTGTCAGGTCAACCGGGGTGACGCGGCCATTAATTTCGAGAATACGATCGATTGGCCCGCTTTTCACGGTATAGGTCGGGCGTTCGAGCGCCGGGTCAGGTGGCAGTGGCGTTGGCGTGGCTGCTTCTTGCTCGGCGGTTGTGGAGCTGCCGCAGGCGGTGAGCAGGGGTAACAGCAGCACCAGTGCCAGCAGCATACGGCGTATTTTCGAGATCATGATCGCTCCTGGAAATGGCCTTCAGTCATATACTCTCTGATGTAAGACGCACTGCTCGACGCTATCGTAACAGTGTAGCGCGAATATGTCTATGACTCATCGCTGATTATTGTAAAAATAGAGCATATGCCGCACGAAACGCCATACAGCGCATGCTCTCAATCTGTATCAGAAATTTCTCCTACCCGCGTGGAATCCCTGGCACATTCGGCTGCTCAGATGGATCCTCGGTGTTGTAGCCCTTATATGTTGGGTCGACCTGCTGCGCGCAGGTTGCCGGTTTATTCGGCTTCTGCACCATACAATCGAGCCAGGCAGTAGTAAAATTCTGCGCCTCGGTCAGCCCCTGATCAAGCGGGGCCTTCTTATCCAGCGCATCCATAATTGCCTTAAAGAACCAGTAGGTATCCATACTATACAGCTGGCTTGGGTCGGTGCCGCCGCTTGCCGCGGAGGGGGCACGCTTGAGCACATCGGCATAGACTTTAGCAAGCTCCTGCAGATCGGGCGAGGCTTGCCCCTTAAAGGCATCGCTGGCAAGAATCGATGAGCGCGCCGGTAACCCGCCTTGCAGGTTGGTCACATCAGTCGAGAGGAACTTCAGCCACTCCCAACATGCCTGGCTTTGCTCGGTCTGGGCCGAAATATGCAGGCCACGCAGGTAGATATCGCCGCTACGCAGCCCGCTTGTGCCAACTGGCAGCGGAGCCAGTCCTATCTCAAAGGTCTGGTTCTGGCCGTCGGGGCCTTTTGGCCCGCCAAACATGCCATACCCCTGGTCGAACCACATTCCGGCGCGTCCGTTCTGCACCAGCTCATACGAACGATCCTCGAAATTATCGTTGGCCTGGTATGGGAATTTCAGCGGCGGCATAACTTTATGCGTACTCGATAGATCGAGATACCACTGGATGGCCTGTACCACTTTCGGGTCGTTGAAGTTGGGGCGAACATCTTTGCCACTGCCCGTGGTGAGCTGCGCGCCAAACTGGTTCATGAAGAACATTAAATCTTGCTGGGGGCCGCCTAATGGCACATAGCCGTATTGTTGCCGATCACCTTCGCCTTTGGTCAGCGCCTTCGCTGCTGCCAGGAAATCGTCGGGCTTCCACTGGGCAGTGGGCGGCTGAATGCCTGCGGCATCAAAGGCCGTTTTGTTATAGTTGAGTGAGCGGATGGTGGCTGCGTAGGGCAGGCCGTATAGCTTCCCTTCACGCTGATACGGGGCAAGCATCGCCGGGGAATAATCGCTTTGTGGGAAGCTAGCGTCGGCATCGAAGAGCGGCTGCAGATCAAGCAATCCTTTGAAATCATCGTCGCCCTGTGGTGCCGAATACCAGGCAAAGCAATCATTGCTCTTTGCTATTTGGGCCAGGGTTGGGCTTTCAGTAAACACATCGGTCGAGCGAACATCGACATAAATATCCGGGCGCTGATCGCGGAAGCTGCGCGCAAGCCGCCGCAAATCGGGCGAGTTATACCCCAGCGCCGCAAACTTGATGGTTGTGGCACCTTCGGGGGCTACTTGTGGTTCGGGTGTAGCCACTGCTACCGGGCCGAGGTTGGGCGTGGCGGTCGGGGTGAGCTGTTGCTCGGCCATCTGCTGATCGACCTGCTTTTGCGCCTCTTGCAAGGCTTTCTTGGGGTCTTTCTTATCGGCGCTGAAAATTTGATCTATTGCCTGGCTCAAGCCGTTCAGCAGGGTATAGTCGGGGCTGCGATCGAGCAGGGGTGTGGGGTTGGCGAGCGCCCACTTATAGGCTTCAACCGTCTGCGGATCAAGATCTTTCCACACGCCCTCCTGTTCGGCCAGGCTCTGGCGCGCTGGAATGCGGCCAGGCTGCTTGAACACTGGGCCGACAAACTGCTGTTCAATCTGTTGGCGCGAAAGGAACTCAATCCACTTCCAAGCCTCAGCCGGGTGTTCGGTGCCCGCGCTAATGAGGTAACCATCTACATTTGTGTAGAAATTGAGTGTGCTGGGTGGGTAGGTGATCGTCCCGACTTCGAAGTTCAGGTCGGCGGTAGGGGAACTCTGCGTACTCGAAGAGCCTTGCCCGCCAGTATCAACTGCAACCGGGCCATTATTGAGCACGTCCGAGGGCCAGATGCCCAGCTTCCCATCGCGCACAAGCTGTGCTGGATCGTTTTGTTGCGAGATTGGCCCGCCATTGGCCGCTGGCTGTGAATAGGTAGGTCGCAGCAGCGCACCGCTTTCAACCAACGATTGTAGGCGTGTCACCGCGTCGACAATCTCGGGCTGATCAAGCTTGATGCTTCCTGGAGGTGCGTTGAAAAGGTTGATACCCTGTTTCTGCAACAACGACATCATTGGTAGAATGCCAGTGGTCGGGTCGAAATAGCCATAGGTATCGACTTTGCTGCCGTTTTTCTTAGCAAGCTGTTGCGCCGCACCAAGTAAATCATTCCAGCTCCAGCCGAGCTTGGGTTCGGGCAAACCTGCGCCCTTAAATAGCGCTTTGTTATAGTTCAGTAGCTGGATGTACAGGTAGCGTGGCAGCACGCGCGTGGCACCGTTGATTGTATATTGTTCGAGTGCGCCAGGGTAGAAATCGTCGCGCTTAAAGCTGCTGTCCGCATCCATCTGCGGCGTCAGGTCGAGGATTAAGCTGCTGTTCAAGGTTTCAGGTGAGGCAATCGAGGCCGGGGCAGTATCGGCCCCGGAAACCACCCGGCGCAGCTGTGCAAATGGCGAATAATCGGGGTTTGGCCCGGAGATATTCATCAAGTCGTCGAGTGGAACAAGCACCACAGTAATATTTGGGTTTTCTTCATTAAATTTTTTAACCAGCGGCTCGTAAATCTGTCGCTCGTAATCCCACGCTGCATACGAGATCGTAACTTTATCCCCCTCGCTGTTAGGGCCACTGGTTGCCTGCTCTGGTGTAGAATTCGCTGGGGCAGGGGTGGTATCGGGTTGGTTGGGCGTGCTGCTACACCCAGCTAAGAATACTATCAGCAGAAAAAGCGATACAAAACGGCGCATAGCATCTCCTGTACTTTACTGTATCGTCTATCAGAATTATACCAGCAGCTTCAACGCCGCTGTGTACTGTAAGTTTCTACCTATCAGAACGCGAACCATGGCGGTTTTCTGGGCAGGTGTCTGGATAATTTGTGGCAGAGCCTGCCCAAGCGCACATACGCCGCTGATCGAGTAGACGATTCTTGCGCCAAAAACGTTCCGTCGATAGTAGAGATTCCAGGGTAAGACTTTCACTTATCCGAGCAGTTTCTTCATTTCCCTGGGTATTGTTTGTATATAGCGCCAACAACACCCAATGCAAGGGAAGGCGCTATGCTCACGCAGGCGAAAACGTTCGCGCTCGCAAGCCCTACAGTATACAAAAAACCACTTATAAAGCAGACGCAGAAACTGTCCTGATAGTATCAGGAATCTGGCTGAAATAATACTGATATGCGACTGAGCTGCGAGTAGGTTGGGGGAAGGAGGCGATACTTATACAGCAATGAGATGCTGATTATGTCGCCAGAGCAGACGCACGAGCCGCGACGCGTGGTGCTGCTCTGGTATATTGGTGCTGCGGCGGGTGCGTTACGCGTGTTAACTGTTTAACAGTGGTACCGCTATTTCGGTGCCAGGTGTAATATCGCGTACCAGTGCGCGCAATGTCGTCAATCGGTGATTCAGTAGCTCTTCTTGGGTATCGGCTTCATACGCGAGTAATCGGTGAACAACCTGCTGCGAAAACTGTGCTTCGATCTGCTGCACTTCGCTTACGAGGCGCGTGAGCTGGGCCGATGAGCCGTAAGCTCGGGTAATGACCGCTACCTGGTAGGCGACGTCCATAATGCCTCGCAGCTCGTGCAGAAATGTGTTAAGGCGTTGTGCTGAATCACTGCTAGGCGACAGGCTATGGTAGACGGTCAGCAGCCGCGCTTGTGTAGTCGCAAGTGCTTGCAATGCGTCTTGCCCGACAATATCGTGTGCAGGAAAACGATCGGGTGGGTAGCCAAGCTCAATAGTGGCGCGCTGCGCGGTTTGGCGGCCACTTGTACGCCAGATGAGTAGAACCGCGCCAATAGCAATTGCTGCCACAGCTGCCAAGTTGAGTAGCATTGGTACTGGGTTATCCATAGCATGGCCTCACGTCAGTGCATTCAGGATCGAATGGATAATATTCATGTAGAAATTGCTCTCAATGCTGCGAAAAATCTCGAAAGGCTTGCCAGGATCGCCGAAAAAGGGGCGCAGCGTCCAGGCGAGTTGGGTCCCAACAAAGCCATACAGTACAACCCACAGATTAAGAAGTTTCATGCTCACTGGCTGCTCTGGGGAAACTGGTTTAGATGGTTCTTGTTTGGCTGGTTCCTGATCGTTCGTTGTAGCCGGTGCCGCACTTGCTTCTGGCTGGTTCAGCGTATTCATGCGGCGCATTCCACTGAGCAAAAAGCTTAGGCCCACTACACCGGTAAGGGTAAGAATCGCGACATTCAAGAGCTTGAAGAAATCGTAGTTAGGGGCAGTTATCCAAAAGAATAAACTGATGGGCGCAAATGCAAGTGTTAACATCGACGTGACCGTAATCGCTGTTAATACTAATGCCATTGCTTGCTGAATGCTCAGACGCGCGCCAAACACCAGGTTAAAAAGATAGAGCGTTGGCAAGCAGATGACGAGGGTGAGGAAGAATAATATTGGCAGCTTAATTGCTGACGAAATTGCCTGAAGAACTCCATTCGATGACCCTAAGACAATGCCATAGCAAGCGAGCGACATGACCGAGCTTCCGAGCATCTGAACAATCAAGGAATTGAGTCGGTATTCGCTACTAATCTGCCGCCAAATGCCTTCCCGGTCGCGCAAAATTCGTTCAATTACTAGCAGTGGGTGCTCAAAGCTGCGCCGAGGCTGTGTAAGCGTTGTTTCACTCATCGGTATACCCTTTCAGTACGTACTGGCTGAGACGATAAAAGAACAATGGTATTGACCATTGCCAAAAAATGCTTTGAATGTGGGCTTGGCTAGAGTTCTGACGAGAATATATATGTGGAGTATACTGTGTAATAGGCAGGAATGTAAAGAAATGTGAATAATGTGTCACATGGTGGGCATGCTGCCTACCTAACGGAGCTATTAGGGGAGGGCCGCGAGCAGTGCTTGCGCGTAGCATTCTTCGGCAGTGGGTGCCTCGAAATCGCACAGAGCGGCGTTAATGCCGGCTACTAAGCGGTAGCCCTGCGTAAGGCGCTCAAGCCGCAATGGCGCATCGGGGCCAATCGCCTCAGCCAGCAGCTCGCGTAATTGGGTTTCGGTAGGCAGCCATACTGCCTCGGTTAACACAACATAATCGAGTGCCCATTCGATACTACCGTGAAATGTGATCGTCTGTTCGCCGCCAAGTGTTTGCACCAGCGCCGGTAGCGCACTCACCACAAACACTTGCTCTTCGAGATTGTGCTCGGGCATGGCAAAAAAATCGCGCTCGCCGGGCTGCCAACGCAAACCGCGCTGCTTGAGCTGCTGGGCAAGAACGATACTGAGCACATCATGCCTCATTTCTGGTAGATGACTGGTGGGGAAAGCTTACCAGGTGGCAGGGCCGTCGCGCGCTGAAACATCTTGGCAGTGACCGTGCCCCTGTCCAGGTATTCCCCCACCGTCGTGCGATCTGTGTCGGTCAGGGTTATGTGTTGTTTTTCATTCCCCTAGTCTAGCCGATTGCTCAGCGAAATGCAAAAAGGCTTCGTTGTCAGTGGAATAGAGCGAGTTCAATTTGTATCCTTGTAAACGGGTTGACGCTTTCTGCTACCCTTCTACAACGGTAATGACAACTTTGCCCTGCGCGTGCCCCTCTTCCACACAGCGGATGGCGTCTGCGGTTTGTGCAAGCGCGTACCGCTTGGCGATAACCGGTTTTACTGTACCGTCTGCGAGCAATCCCGCGATAAACTCCAATTCTTCTTGACTATGTTTTGCCAGAATATTGCCCATCTTTTGATTACCCTTCGACCTCAGACGACCAAACAAGAGCACCTCGAACATCTGGGCCGTTGTACCGCCGGTCATGACATACTGCCCATTGGGACTTAAGGCACGCTGATAGTCTGTGAGCGAGTGGTAGCCATTCGCGGCAAGGATCAAATCGTATTGCTTGCCGCTCTTGGTAAAATCTTCTTTGGTGTAATCAATGACATGGTCTGCGCCAAGTGAACGCGCTAATTCCACATTGCGGGTACTGCACACTGCGGTAACTTCGGCACCGAGGACTTTGGCAATCTGTATGGCAAAGGTCCCCACACCGCCCGAAGCGCCATTGATTAACACCGTTTGCCCCTGCTGGATCTTCCCTTCTTTGAGGCCTAGCAATGCCGTGACCGCGGCCATTGGCACTGCCGCCGCTTCTTCAAAGGTGATGTTGGCGGGCTTCAATACCAACACATCTTCTCGCACTGCGGCATATTCGGCATAGCCGCCCCAGCCCGAACTAGAGCTGTTGCCGAAGACGTCATCGCCAACCTTTAATTTCTTCACGTTCTGCCCAACCGCCTCGACACGCCCGGCAATATCTGCGCCGAGAATGGTGTACTTGGGTTTGAACAGCCCAAATTGCAAGCGGACAAGAAAGGGGTCTGCCTTCAATAAATGCCAGTCTGCAGCGTTGACGGCAACTGCGTGGATTTTGATCAGGACTTCGTTCTCTTTGGGCGTAGGTTTTGCAACCTCTAACATGCGTAGAACATCGGGCGAACCGTATTGGGTATTGACAATGGCTTTCATACTATTCCCTTCTCAGACAAGGTTTCAGGATAGATAACTTCGATACTATAGGAGGATGGATTTTTGAGGGGCAGCGCCCTCAAACTCCCCTTTTTTGTAGCGCACTGTTAAGCGCGATACCACTTCCATGCGTTCCAGAAGATCACTATAAGGCAACATACTTCTACTGTGGCGAGAAAGATGTAATGCGGATATGACACGCCACCGCCCACAATGTATAAAATGTACAGCGGGCTAACGACCATATTTGCCCAGCGATTCGCACGCTGTTCCAAAGCGCGGGATAGGAAGATCATAGCGACCCCTACCGTTCCCATAACTGCGCCGAAAAGCATCAACTGCGGGATGGAAGCGCCAGTACTGCTTGCAGCCTTTGCCAATTCCTCGGTTGTGCCCGGAATAAACAGTGAGAGGATGTCTGCCTTGAGCACGCTAAACATGACCACGATCCACAAAGTGGATAGGAGGGTGTTTGTGCTAATGGTGTGCGTTGCCTTCATCTTTATGCGTCCTTTACGGTATTGTTGTACCTTAGTACTGTCACCGAAACGAGCGGCACGCTTAGATCACGCGCCGTTGCTTTATCGTTGACGCATGCAACTATAGCGGCAGGAGTAAATTGCCGTTAGAACCAAAAGTATTGTTTTTGGGTATTGCTGGGGTTAGAGTAGGCCGAGTACACGGGCGCGCGCCACGGCTTCGGTACGGCTTTTGGCTTGCAGTTTGGCGAAGATGCGCAGGTTGTGACCCTTGACCGTACTGAGCGCGACGACCAGTGTTTGAGTAATCTCTTGATTCGAGAGCCCCTGCGCAATCAGGCGCAACACTTCGAGTTCGCGTTCGCTGAGTGGCTCGATCATTTCAGGTTTACGGGGTATGATGTTGGATGTCTGTTCGTGAGGGTGTGTTGGCTGAGAGAGTCTTGCAAGATACCCAGACAAAGGGTGCCCTGCTCTGCCAATCGTCAAACGTACAGTGTCAATCAGCAATCGAATCGCTTCACCTTCGTTCACAAAGATGCGCCAATAGCCTTCGGGTGCTGCGAGGTTCAGGGCCTGCTCTAGTGCGGATGCGGCCTGGCTGGTTTCGCCTTGTGTGTGCAGCGCAAGGGCTTGCAAGGTGAGAATTTCGATCTGACTGCGCAGGCGATTTTGTTGCTGTGCGAGTTTGAGTTGAGCATCCAACAATTTCAATATAGTCAGTATCTGCTGTGCATTGGGGGCATCTGCCAGTGCAATCTTTGCCAGGGTGAGGCGCTCGAATTCATGCAAATAATCAGGCTGATCGTGTAATGAAAGACCGCTTTTGCTTGCCCAGGAATGCGCTTTATCGAAACGCTTCTGTTTGAGATACAGACGCGCCTTGATCGCTGCTACAGGGCGCAGGTTGGGAATCGGCGTGCGCACATACACACGCGCCGCTTCGTCGAATAAGTTCAGCGCGACATCATAATCGCCTTCGGACTCTTTCAATTGTGCCTGTGCCAAACTTTTGCGATACGCCCAATCAATAATGGTGGCGTGTTTGCCAAGTTCAAACGCTTTTTGCACATGCTGCGCCGCACGTTCATCGTCGCCCATTTCATGATGCAGCAAGCCCAGGCCTAAATGATGATGCGCCGTATGCTGTTCCGCGTTGTGTAATTCTGCCCAATGCAATGCGGTTTGATAGACCTGCAGGGCGTCGCGCAAGCGCCCCTGCGAGATACAAATATCTGCCTTACCAAACGATGCCGCAATCGCAAACACCACATTCCCCGCACCATGCGCCGCGTCCACCCAATGGCTCATAAACCCAAATGCCCTATCCAGTTCGCCGCTCGCCCAATAGGTGCCGCTCAGAATAGCCGTTGCCTGCGCCTGCATGAACTCGTCATCGTGCGGCACTAAATCTTGCGCTATCTCGACATATTTCACTGTATCGTCAAAACGGTTTTGTACCTGGGCGTTGTAGGCGCGCGCGATTGCAATACGTGCTGGCAAGGTACGAAATTGCTCTGTTTCAATGATCGTCAATGTCTCAAGCGGATTCTTCAAACTGGCTTCGGCTTCCTTCAAACTGGACTCGCTTGCTTCGGCGTTGCCTGCATCCATGTATGACCAACCCATTTGCGTCAACAACACCGGGCGTAAACGCCTTATACTCAACGGAAGCTGCTTCACCCACCCGAGCCACGTACCTGTCTGAAAGTTTTCATCCATACTGAGCCAATGTGACTCCAGCAATCGGGCGGCACGCTCAAAGTCCGAAGCGGACATAGCATGTTGGAAGGCCTCGCTAACTTCACCGTTTTGCTCAAACCACGCACTTGCGCGGGTATGCAACTCGGCAAGCTCTTCCTTACTGTATATCCGGCTCAAACGCTGACGCAGCAAGTCGCGGAAAAGATGATGATAGCGATACCAACTGCGCTCGTCATCGAGCGGAATGACGAACAGATTTGCCCGATCCAACGTTTCCAACATGTCCTGTGCTGATGTGTGTTCATGTTGCAACAATGCATCGCACAGCGAGGCATTCAAGCGGTTCAAGATGGACGTGGGCAATAAAAATCGCTGCACCGATTCAGGCTGTTTGTGCAGCACTTCTACGAGCAGATACTCAAGTACAAACGGATTTGCACCGCTGAACGAATGGATGAAGGCAGACGTGTCCGCTTTGCCTTGCATCGAAAGCGCTGCCAATTGCAGCCCCGCCACCCAACCCTCGGTGCGTTTGTCTAATGCAGCAACTTCTTCGGCGGACAGATGCAACCCCATCACTTGACGAAAGAATTCGGCGGCTTCGTTTTCGGTGAAACGCAAATCAGCAGTGCGGATTTCGGTCAGTTGATTCCTGGCGCGCAAACGAGCCAGCGGCAGGGCGGGGTCTTCCCGGGTCGTGATCACCAGATGCATGGGTGGCGGCATATGTTCGACTATTAACGCGAGCAATGTATCTACCGATGTGGAAGCTACTGTGTGATAATCATCGAGAACGAGCACGAAGTCATCTTCAGTTGAAGCGAGCTCGTTGAGCAGGGAGGTCAGTACATCTGATATCGAAACGTATTGAGACGATTGCAGTGCCGCCAACGTACTATCGCCAACACCTGCGATCAGGGTTTGCAGAGCTGCTACGAGGTAGGTCAAGAAGCGAATAGGATCACCATCGCCTTCATCCAATGAGATCCATGCCACAGGAATGTCGCCAGCGGCAATCCATTCCCTAATGACCGTCGTTTTCCCAAAACCCGCAGGCGCAGAGATCAATGTTAGCTGATGCCCTTGCGTGATTCCCTCCGATATCGAAGCAAGCAGACGCGGACGCCACACCATACTACGTCGAAACGCAGGCAGATTAATTTTGGTTTTGATGATGGTCTTGAACATAGGATGATTGTGTTTGTACGCCCATTACGAAAAAGAGCATCCTTTGTAAGACGCTCTTTTCATTACCTTTTTGATCACGACTTGCCTTGTGTCCGTTGGCTGTAGGATACCACAGGCGTGCGTTGGCTGCGAGTCACAGGCGGGTGAAGGTCTTTCTCGTACAAATGCGGTAAGGACAAATGTTTGTTCATTCGCGAGCTGTACGATAATATCCTCCGGGCGAGCCTGGTTACGGTGTGCAAGAAGCATCGCTTCCGGCTTGGTAATCGTTACGGTTTTTATAGGGCGTACTTCTTTCCATAAATATAGAGCGTATGGTAGCGGCTCAAACGAAACGGCATGACAGTATCATTAGGGGCGAACTGCTAGCTGCCCATATGCTTCTCAACTTGCCATTTCCGCATCTGCCGCTTTATTATGCATCAGGCTGCTGTCAAGAAAGCGCAAGGGGTGATTGTGAAGATTTTGCTCGATAGTGCCATGCGTGCCGATGTTCAGCCGGCCCTGAGGAGCGGCTTTGTGGCTGGTGTTACCACCAACCCCACATTGTTGCGCCGGGCTGGCGTGCGTGCAGCTGAGGTAGCGGCGCTTGCACAGGCTATATTAGCCTGGGGTGCAGGTGAGCTGCATCTACAAGTCTATGCCCCCGATGCTGCCGGGATGCTGGCCGAAGCGGCGCAGCTACTTGCTATCGACCCGACCCGTGTGATTGTAAAGATTCCGGCAACGCCCGCGGGCTACTGCGCCGCTGCGCAGCTGGTGCACCAGGGCGCGCGTGTGACGCTCACGGCGGTGTATACGCTGCGCCAGGTGCTGCTCGCTCATAGTGTTGGTGCGCATTATGCCGCGATTTACCTTGGCCGTATGCGTGATGCTGGCCTTGATGCGCTTGCACTGGTCGGCCAGATGCAGACGCTATTGCGCGCTCAATCGTCGCCTATGAAGATTTTAGCCGCCAGCATCCGCGACCCTGACGAGGTAACGCAGCTGGCGCTTGCGGGAATTGAATCTGCAACGCTACCCGCGCCGATTCTAGCTCAACTGCTCGATTCCGACCCAACCGCCCAGGCGGCAGCGGCATTTGCCGAGGATGCCCGGGCCATTCAATAATAGCGCGACAGGATACCGTTTGTGCGAAGGAGCAACCATGCCGATACTGCCAATGGTCGATGCCCACGTTCACCTATGGGATCCTACGCATTTTCGCATCCCCTGGCTCGACAGTAGCGCGCTCCTGAAGCAGCCCTACGTGCTCGATGCGTACCGCGCCCACACGGATGGCCTGCCGATCGAGGGCATGGTGTATGTGCAGGTCGATGTTGCGCCCGCATATGCACTGCTCGAAGCGCACTTTGTGGCCGGTCTGGCGCAGCACGAACCGCGCATTGGTGCAATTGTAGCCTGGGCACCGCTCGAAGATGGCGACTGTGCGCGCTCGTACCTTGATGCGCTGGTCAGCATATCGCCACTGATTAAAGGGGTGCGCCGCATTGTACAAAGCGAGCCAGATGTGAATTTCAGTCTGCGCCCCAATTTTGTGCGTGGTGTGCAGCTACTGCCTGCGTATGGGCTTACCTGCGATATTTGTATCAACCATACCCAGCTCGCCGCGACGATTGCGCTGGTGCGGCAATGCCCCGAGGTCGCGTTTATGCTCGACCATAGCGGCAAACCAGCGATTGCAGCAGGCCAGCTTGAACCCTGGCGGGCGCAGATGAGCGAGCTGGCGGCGCTACCCAATGTACTGTGTAAGCTCAGCGGCCTGGTTACCGAGGCCAATCACCAAAATTGGACGGTTGAGCAGCTCGCGCCGTATGTGCAGCATGTGCTGGCGGTGTTTGGCGAAGATCGAGTCGTGTTTGGTGGCGATTGGCCGGTGGTATTGCTGGCAGCTGAATATCGGCGCTGGGTTGATGCCCTCGATTCACTCACTGCTAGTTTGCCCGAAGCGGCGCGCCACAAGCTTTGGGCCGAGAACGCGCGCCGCTTCTATCGCCTGGGCTAAACGCCTTTGTCGTGCGGAACTACATGCGCGCCAGTATGCCCTTCAGCAGGGCAGCAAACTTAGGCTTGGCTGCCTCGCCTGCTTCGAGCACCTCAATATGGTTAGCGGGCGGTCCATCGGGCAGCGCGACGTTTGTAATAAGCGAAATGCCCAGCACGCGCATGCCGCCATGACGCGCTACTACCACCTCTGGCGCGGTGGACATGCCCACCGCATCGGCGAAGGTTCGGCAGAAACGCAGCTCGCCCGCACTCTCGAAGGTTGGCCCGGTGAGCATGAAATAGCAGCCTTTGCGTAGGGTGGTACCTTGCTCAGCGGCAACCGTATGTGCCAGTGCGGCCAGATCGGTGTCAAAGGCATCGACCATGGCTGGGAAGCGCAACCCTAGCCGATCGTCGTTGGGGCCAACCAGCGGGTGATGCCCAGCCATCCCAGGAAAAAAGATCTGGTCATTAATCTGCATGAGGTCGCCAACTGACCAATCCGGGCGCAGCCCACCCGCCGCATTCGTCACCAGCAGCGTATCGCAGCCCAGCGCCTTCATCACGCGCACTGGGAAGGTGACCTGCTGCATGGTGTACCCTTCATAGAAGTGGAAGCGCCCGCGTAACACCATCACTGGCTGGCCCGATAGATGACCAATCGCCAGCTCACCACGGTGGCCGTGTACGGTTGAGCGCGGAAAGCCAGGGATGTCGGCGTATGGAATGACGGTGGCATCTGCCAATTCGTCGGCAAGGCCGCTCAGCCCCGAGCCTAGAATCAGGCCAACACGCGGCGTGATTGTGCAGCGGGCGGCGATGGTGGCGCGGGCGGTTTCGATCTGAGAGAATAGGTCGTCCATAAAGTTTTCTCCCCACTACAAGAACAGCTTGCCAGAAAAGCACAAAGACCCGAAAAGGCGTTCACCATACAACCTTCGAGTCTTGATGTGTTAGGGCTTCGGTTCTGCGCGTCGTATTGGCGCGCACGAGCCTAAATACGGTTCAGCAAATCGCGCTTTTTGGCTTCGAATTCGTCGCTCGATAGCAACCCCTGGTCGCGCAGGTCGGCTAGTTTCTGCAATGTCTGCTGAAGATCGGCTGGTGTGGCGGGCGCAACAGCCTGGGTGTACGCGGCCACAGCGGCAGGATCGAGGTAGCCAAAGCCCCGCGCAAAGTTATGCTTGGCTTCGAGCATGGCCCGCTTGAAATCGAGTGGGTGGGCCATACGCCGCATCTCGTTAATGCCCACATCCGAAGCTGTGAGGATTTCGATGGTACCATAATCGAAAATGCGCCCGAGCCAGCTCTGCCGCAGCTCAACATCATTGATTTTGTCGAGCGAGGAATCGATAACGTCTTTATTCAATACTCCACGAATCTGGATCACCCGCTGGTCGGTGACGATATATTGCTCGTTGTTCCAGCGCAGAAAATCGAGAAAGGCGCTGATCATTACAATCAAGCTAATCAAGCCGCATGCGATCAGAATGAGCTGTCCAACCGGCATTCCCAGCGCAATGCGGTTATCGAAGGCGGCGCGCGCGGCAACCCCAGCGGCGATCAGTACCGCAATCAGGATCATTTCGGTGAGGATGCTGCCAATCAGCACAAAGGCATGCTGTCGGCCATCGTACAATACTTTTTCATCGCGGGCTAAAAGTTCATCAATATAGGCCATAATCTACTCCTTCTGGCTGGAACGTGCCACGCTCGCCGATGGCTGGGCGCGCATAGCCTGGCCGACTTCGTCAAGGAATGCGACAGATTTGAGATCGCGTTCGAGCATACGCCGTAGGTAGGCACGCAGCAGATGCTCGGCTTCGATGCGTGTGGCTGGCGAAATGGTCATACGCTCGGTGGTATCAAGCGGTTGGCTTTGCAGAAAGCGTAAGAGCTTGAAGGTATTCAGGCTCATCGGCAGCGCCGTGCGTTCAAGTGGCGCACAGCGTGGGCACAGCGCACCACCCGCCGCAGTACTGAACCGGCGAGTATCTTCGGTAAGTGCCTCCTGGCAGTTGGCACAATGGAATAGCTGTGGCCGATAGCCCAGGAAGCCAAGGAGTCGCAGTTCATAAAATCGCAGCACTAAATCAATATTGCGCGTGCTATCGAGCGCTGCCAGCGTACTCACCAGCAGATCGAAGGCCGGTCGGTTCTCATCTTCTTCTTCCAGCAGCCGGTCGATCAGTTCGGCGGCATAGTAGGCCGCACTAATTCGCTCCAGGTCGGCGCGCATGCCATCGAAGCTATGCAGGATCGTGCTCTGGGTAACAATATCGAGCGTGCGGCCCACCGCTAGTAGCAGCATGGTATGCGTAAAGAGTTCGATATGCCCGGCCAGGCGGCTGGTGGTTTTGCGCGCCCCCTTCGCAATTACCCGGCGTTTGCCCGCAGGCGTGATCAGCGTCAACAAGCGGTCGGCCTCGCCGAAATCGCTGCGTCGGATGATCACTGCTTCAGTTCGGTACACACGCTCGCGCATAGCCCTCAACCAATGAATTGCTGATGATGATCTGTAGATTGCTCATCAGAAGCGATGACTTCCTCAGAAGACATCGCTCGTGCTTCAAGCTGTTTGCGTAGCTGCGCCAGGGCTGCCCGGCTGGCACGGTGCGCGCGATTGAGCTGCACCTCGGGCAGGAGCCGCGCCACCCGGCGGCGCAGTGCTGCACTGGCAGTGTGCTCGGTGCCAAGTGCCGTACATGCACCGGCGTAAAATTCCAGCGCTGCCACAATTACTTCCAGATCGTGATCGCGTAATGGTGCCTGTGGCGCTTCAGTATCACCGGCAACGCCATAGCCCGCACGGTGTAATCGCTCGGCCAGGGCGGGTACATCGGCCTCGCGTACCAGGCAACTATATTCATTCAGCGCTTCGCTCGTTGGCATCCGCACGCGCTTGTCGCGCCGAAGCTGTTCAAGCAATAATGCGTCGTCGGCAGCCAGCACAGCACCGCGGCGCAGCGACACCCGGCCATACTGGCCTGCCCAATCGCGCAACGTGGCGGCAACATTTGAAGGTACCTCGGCTGTGCTGTAATCGCGTAGGAAACGAAGCATATCGTCACATACAATACCGCGCTGTAAGGCTGCCTGGATACTACGGCGTGTTAAACGATAGGTTTCAACTGTTTGCGCGCTCGTGCGCTCGGCAATGCGACCAAGCTGAAAGCGCGCATAGGGCGAAAGGAAGGGCGGCGCAATAATTTCGAAATTTGGCTGCACAAACAGGCGCTCAGCAGGCGGCTCAGGCGGTGGTTCGGTATTGGCTAGCAGCGCCGCACCCAGTCGGCTGATCTGGAACGCGATTGGTCGGCCATCCTCAAAGCCCAGGTCGACGATGCCCAGCCAGAAAAGCGTCCCGGTGATGATCGCGCGCAGCTGCTCACCTTCCACAGCTTCCCAATGGATAAACCCATCGAGCGGCAGGCGCGTGCGGCTGAGCAGCCCCCAGGTGTCGTAGCGCCCATCGGGCCGGGCGAAATCGGGTTCGACCTGCTGCACCTGGGCAATAAAATCGCTCAGTGCTACCCATTGGCCGGCGGGTGCCTGGCTCACCAGTGCCAGCGCGCTACGCTTGGCCCCGGCAATATCGCGAAACAGCGCATGTTGCACCCGTAGCCCTACCAGCTGTGTCAGCTCATCCCACGCCGATTCGCGCCAGCCCGCCAGCAAGCGTGCCGTGCGCGCGGCGGCTGGTAGCTGCAACCATTCGAGCGCCGCTCGCGCGGGCCGCAGTGTATCGCCAGTGTGCTTGAATAATCCGGCTCCCGCTCCGATCTGGCGGGCGAATTGTAGGCGTATCTCACGCTCGGTGGGTGGGTTATTCGGCAGGCGTTGCGCGAGCAGTTTGAGCGCCGCCCGGCTCAAGGCCCCACTCGGTGTGACTGTGATGTTCCCGTCTTGCGCCAGTGCGAGCAAAGCCAGTACCGCCTCCTCAAGCTGGTGTGGATCGCCCGGTACCATTTGCGCAGGTGTTGGCGCGGTGGCAAGCTGTAGCTGGCGCTGGCGCGGTGACACGAGCGGTAGAAGGGCCAGCAAATCGTGCGGAATGACATAGCTGCGCAGATGATCGCGTGGCGTCAGTAACAGCCCCAAGGCCCACAGGCGTTCGGTTGGGGTGGGGGGCTGCTCAAGCGCAAGCAAGTATTCGCGCGGGTTAGGGTAATCGGCCAGGCTGCGCACCGCACCATATTCGCGCTCAAGAATCGGCGCGGCAATCGTGCCGCCGTATTGCTGTACCAGGGTTAGTGCGGCACGCTCGCGCGGGCGCAGCCCAGATAGCATGGATTCGATCGCTGCCGGGTTAAGCATAGCCTCAGCGAGCCGGTGCGGCGATTGCGCTACCAGCTCGGGCAATCGCCATAAGCGCGCCAGCGTCGCACGTTCGGAGCCGCTGCGCGTTTCCAGCCAATGATGGAATGTGAGCTTCGTTCCCGCTTCTGGTTGCTGTGTCTCAGTTTGCAGCGCCGTGCCCCCGACTACATGACCTCATAGTGTGCCTGTATTATAGGCGATTCGCAGTAGCCAGGTCAATTGTGACGCGGTATGCTACCAAACCTCGTATTCTTCCTGGCGTTGGTTGCTTACCCCCACAGCTCGCGCAAAAAGCGAATTTGTGCCTGTTTCTGGTAGGTGCCACCGCCTTCGTGATGGTTGTAGCGCCAGACCGTCAGGTTTTTTGGCCCGGCATAATGATTATACGCCGCATAGACCGTCGAGGGCGGGCAAATTTCATCCATCAGGCCCACCGAGAAGAGTGCCCGCGCCCGCGCCCGCACGGCAAAGTTAACGCCGTCGAAATAGCTTAATGTGCTGAATACCGTTTCTTCCTTATCACGATGTACCATCAGGTAGCGCGCAATTTCCTGGTAGGGGTAGCCATCGGTGATCTCGGTGGCGCGGCGGTAGTGGCACAGGAATGGCACATCGGGCATAATTGCCTGAATATCGGGCACCAGGCC
>JAFEAS010000155.1:0-10410 GCA_018266315.1 Chloroflexi bacterium SZAS-1
AATGCTTGTGGGGGATTACCTTGTCGTAGATAGATATCTCCTATTGTTGCCAGGCATGCTGTTTCTAATGCAGGGTAGTCGATGCTCTGTACCATTTCGATTGCTTGTAATGCCAATGATAATGCCTTAACGGTATGACCATTGTCAAGCACACACATAGCCATATTATTTAATGCTAATGCCTGACCGCGGTAATCCTGCTCTCTTTCAAACAAGGTGATTGCCTGTTGATAGAGTTCTTCTGCGTAGGTGCGGTCGTTATTAACATCCGAAATAACTGCACGCATAACAAGTGCTTCGATCTTGTTTTGCGTATCTCCGATTTCTTGGGCAATACGATACTGTAATTGAAACAACCTTAGAGCCTCAGAGAAATTCCCTAACTGCCAATATGTTATTCCAAGCGTTGCAAGAATAAAGGGTTGTAGAAACTTGAAAGGAAGGGCTTCAGCTTGGGCAAGGGCCTGATGCCCAAGCTGGAGTGCCTGTAAGTGCTCACCACGGTGGGCATAAATACCGGCCAGTGTAGCATTGCATCGTATCTGTTCAATTTCGCCGGGCGATTCTCTTAGCAGGGCTTGCGCTTCCAGACTAAGCTCAAGCGCGCGCGATGGATTGGAATTACGTATCTCCCAGGCTAGGGTAGTAAGCTCATGGATGCGCGTTGCTATATCGTGTTGATAATCAATGTCCATAATCTCGGGTAACTTTCCGTCTGCTAGCGACGAAGGTTGCAACCTCTTGCAATATTATACAGATCATGTTAACCAGTTTAAAACCACGAGTAGCACGCCGTGGTGCTCAAGCGGTGCTCATGTACGAGCCTGCATGGTATAATCGCCGACTGCCGGTGTGGGCCGTGGTGGCTGCGCACCATTACTGAGTAGCCTACATGCTTGTCCTTGTCACGGGCGGAACTGGCTTTCTCGGCCAGCACATCGCGCGCGCTTTGCTGGTTCAGGGCGATACGCCGATCATCCTAGGCCGCGACTTCCGCGATGTGCAGCCACTGCTTCACGCTGGTGCGCGCGCGTTGCCGTTGGATATGCGCGACGCTGCCACCCTGGCCGATGTGTGCGCGACCGCTGATGCGGTGTGTCACGCAGGCGCACTTTCGGCGGCGTGGGGGCCATGGGCCGATTTCTATGCGGCGAATGTGCGCGCTACCGCTGCGGTGGTGGCGGGTTGCCAGCGCGGCGGTGCGCGGTTGGTATATATTTCCTCACCCAGCGTGATTTTCACCGGCCACGATCACCACAACCTGACCGAGGATGCACCATATCCGCGCCGTTTCGCCGCGCTGTACTCGCGCTCGAAGAAGCTTGGCGAAGACCTGGTGAATGGCGCGGCAGGCCTGCATGCAGTGATTTTACGGCCAAAGGCTATTTTTGGGCCAGGCGACCGCTCGTTACTGCCACGCATTCTGGCCGCCGCGCGGGCTGGGCGGCTGCGCCAGATTGGCGATGGGCAGAATATAGTTGACGTAACGTATGTAGAGAATGTTGCCGACGCGGTGCTGCTGGCGCTACGCAGCCCGGCCGCGACTGGTGGTACGTATACTATCACCAATGGTGAGCATATTCGGTTGTGGGATTTGATTCGGGTAGTGCTGCGCCGCCTGGGCATTCCCGCCGATTTGCGGGCAGTGCCGTTGCGCGTAGCGTTAGCTGCCGCTACACTGATGGAACTGCGCGGGCACCTGATTGGACGCGAGCCGATGTTGACGCGCTATTCCACCGCGATTCTCGGGCGCACGCAAACCTACGATCTGCGCCGGGCGCAGCGCGATTTGGCCTACCACCCGCGGATCTCTGTTGCCGAGGGTGTTGAACGGACATTGCAGGCATTGGCGAAATGAAACGGTGCTAGCAAGCTATGCAAAATGGTATCATCCAGCCTTAGCGCGGTTTTTAACCGTGTGCTCTCCGTGATTTCGTGGTGATATTCAACATGAACTCACCAACAGTACGCTGCCAGATTCTCGATACGGGCTACTGCCTGGCGTCCGAATCAATGATGATTCGGGGCGGTCGCCACCAGACGGTTGCGTGCCATGCGCTGGTGGCGCTGCTACACCACCCGCAGCACGGCTGGCTGCTATGGGATACTGGCTACGCGCCGCATATGCTAGCCGAAACTACGCGCCTGCCCTTCCGGCTGTACCGTGTGATGACGCCGCTGCGCCTGCGGCCCGAGCTAGCGGTTGCGGCCCAGCTTGTGCATTTTGGTCTTGAACCTGCCAATATTGGCACGATCATCATTTCCCACTTTCACGCCGATCATGTTGCGGGCATGCGCGATTTTCCGCGGGCGCGCTTCATGGTAGCACGCAGCGCCTACGCCGATTTTGCCCACCGGCGCGGCCTGAACGCGCTACGGCGCGGCTATGTGCCCGCGCTCGTGCCCGCCGATTTCGCCGCGCGCGCACAGCTGCTCGAACCATTCAGCGGCGAGGCACTGCCAGGCCTGGGGCCGACACACGATATATTTGGCGATGGTTCGCTGCTACTGGTGGAATTGCCTGGTCATGCGCGCGGCCAGCTTGGGCTGCTGGCTACAACCGAGCGCGGGCGCGTGCTGTTCGCCGCCGACGGGGCCTGGATGCGCCGCGCTATTCGTGAACGGCGCGCCCCGCATGCTATTACTCGCCTACTGGTTGACGATATGCGCGCAGTACGTACAACGCTCGAACGGCTGCACGCCTTCGCCGCCGCCTGCCCCGATGTGACCATTGTGCCGACGCACTGCCCGGAAGCCTACGCCGAGCTATGCGGCGGGTAAGTATTCTAGCGCTTGGCTCGCGCGGCGATGTCCAGCCGTTTGCCGCGCTGGGCGCTGCGCTCCAGGTGCGTGGCATTGTGGTGCGCCTGGCCGCCGCCGCCGATTACCGCGCGCTGGCCGAAGATGCCCGGTTGGAATTCGTGCCAATCGCTGGCTTCATTCGTGAGCTGATGGATTTCGAGCTTGTGTACCAGGCGCTTGATGCCAGCGTGCACGCACTGCCGCTGGGGTTCGCGCGGCGTTTTCTGCAGCATGTTGGCCCGCTGGTGCAGCAGATCATGGCCGATTGTTGGGCGGCTGCGCAGGGCTGTGATGCACTAGTGGTGTCGTCGCTTGGGCGCTTCCCTGGTGCGAGCATTGCCGAACGCTTGGGCGTGCCAATGATTCCGGCGCATATGCACCCCTTCAGCACAACGCGCGCATGGCCGGATGTATCGTTTCCAACCTTGCCGTTACCTGGTGCGCTGGCTGGCGCGTATAATCGCCTGACGCACCGGCTGGCAGCACAGGGCATGTGGCAGCTGCTGCGTGGCGCGCTCAACCAGGCCCGCCGCACGGTGCTGGGTTTACCGGCGCTTGGGCCACTGGCATTGGCGCGCCGGGTCGCTGCCGAGAACCCACCGCTGGTGTTGAATGCCTACAGCGCGCGCCTGGCACCGCCGCCACCCGATTGGGACGCGCGCCAGCGTGTGACTGGCTACTGGGTTGCGCCACTGCCGCCGCAATGGCAGCCCGCGCCCGCACTCGCGGCATTTCTCGCGGCCGGGCCGTCGCCGCTGTATATTGGTTTCGGCAGCTTGCTGCTGGGCCGCAACCCCGCCGCGATCACGCGCCTGCTTGTGGACGCGCTTGGTGGGCAGCGGGCCGTATTGTTTCGCGGCTGGGGTGATGTTGATACCACCGCACTGCCAGCGACCGTGTTCGCTACCGATGCGGTACCGCACGAATGGCTCTTCCCGCGCATGGCGGCGGTGGTGACGCATGGCTGTGCGGGCACGGTTGCAGCGGCGCTGCGCGCGGGTGTGCCGCCGATCGTGGTACCATTCTTCGGCGACCAGCGCTTCTGGGGCACGTGCGTGCAGCGCCTGGGGCTTGGCCCGGCGCCCATTCCACGGGCCGCGCTTACCGCCGATGCGCTGGCCGGCGCGGTCGTTGCTGCGCTGCACGATGCGCCCATGCGTGAGCGGGCGGTGGCGCTGGGCGCGCAGCTGCGCCACGAGCAGGGTGCTGCGGTTGCCGCCGAGCTCATTGTGCATAATATGTAGCTGGGGCACAGACTATGCGAATTTGGCGCTTGGTGATCGTCTTTTTCTAGATAGAGACCCTTCTGCTGCTCGAAAGGAACCAACGTGCTGCCGATAAAAACTGCTGGCCTGGGCTATTACCTCCCCGAGCGCATTGTCACCAGCGCCGAGCTTGAGGCGCAATTGCATATTCCGCCCGGCTGGATCGAGCAGGTGACGGGCGTGCGCGCGCGGCGCTATATCACCCACGAGACGGCGCTGAGCATGGCGGCGGCGGCGAGCTGGCGCGCGCTGAACGATGCCGGCTTACGCGCCGCCGATCTCGATGCGATCATTGGGGCATCGAGCGCGCCGTATCAAACGATCCCATGCACGGCGGCGCTACTCCAGCGTGAGCTGGGCGCGCCCGATGGTGGCAGCGCCTGCTTCGATGTCAACGCTACCTGTCTGAGCTTTGTTTTTGCGCTGCACACCGCTGCCCAGCTGATTAACGCAGGCGTGTACCGGCGCGTGCTGATTGTGAGCAGTGAAACGGCGCAACACTCGCGCAACCCGCGCGAGCGCGAGAGTGCGGTGCTGTTTGGCGATGCGGCGGCGGCGGCAGTGCTCACGCGCGCCGAGCCAGGCGAACCCAGCGCGATCTGGCACACGCGTTTTGCCACCTACAGCAGCGGTGCCGAAATGGCCGAGCTGCGCGGCGGTGGCTCGCGGCACCACCCGAACGACCCGGCAACCACACGCGAGCAGAATATGTTTCACATGGATGGCCCGGCTATTTTTAAGAAAGCCACACGCTTGATCGCCCCGTTTCTGGATGAATTCTTCGCGCAGGTGAGCTGGCAACGTGCCGACATCGACACGGTAATCCCACATCAAGCGAGCCGCCATGGCGTTGAGCAGCTTACTCGACGCTTGGGGTTTACGCATGAACAAGTGTTTAGCAACCTGGCCGAGCGCGGCAATTGTATCGCCGCGTCAATTCCGCTGGCGCTGGCCGAGGCGGTGCAGTCCGGGCGGGTGAAGCGCGGCCAACGTGTTGCGCTGATTGGTACCGGCGCAGGCCTCACGCTGGGCGCGGTCGCGCTGACATTTTAGCGACGACTGGCATTGTGGAAAGAGCAATTCACCACGGAGGCACAGAGCCACAGAGCTACCGCAAATTGGTATGACTGCGTATGGCATTCGTCTGTCGTCTGTGCTTGTTCGTCCGCGTATCCACCCGATGGCATGCGACCGTATGGCACCTGTTTACTTGAAAGCTGTGTATGCTCAAGCGCTTGCCAGTTGTGCTAGCACTGATCTACATCTTCGACCGTGTGCTGAAGCTCGTAGCGGTAGCACACTTCTTTCGCCGCCCGCCAGCCCCTGCACCGCCAGTATGGCCCACGGTGACGCTCATCCAGCCAGTGACGCGCGCCACGCACGACCTGAATGCAACCCTGCGCACCCGCACCGCGCTCGATTATCCCGCGCTACAGCAGCACCTGCTGGTGTGTGATGCCGCCGATACAGCCACGCAATCGCTGGTGCGCACGCTAATTGCCGCGCACCCTGGCTGGCAGGCCAAGCTACTGCTGGCTGCGCCCGACGGCGGCGCAATTGCATCGAAGATTACCAAGATCGAAACCGCCCTACCGCATGCCACCGGCGACGTGCTGGTGTGTGTCGATGACGACATCGCGCTGCGCCCGAATGCGCTGCGGGTGCTGGTGCCGCCGCTGTTTCAGCCCGGCATCGGCGCTACGTTCGGGCTGGCCTGCTACACCAATTGGTCGAACATACCCTCGGCACTGATGAGCGCGTTTGTCAATGCCAATGCACTGTTGAGCTATATTCCTTTAACCTACCTTACCGATCCATTCACCATTACCGGGCACTGCTTTGCGCTGCGCCGCACCGTATGGCATGCGGCTGGCGGGCTAAGCGGCCTGCCCGGGCGCTTCGACGACGACCACGAGCTGGCGCGGCGCGTGCGTGGGCTGGGGCTGCGCGCCGCCCAGACGTCGCTGATCTACGATGTTGATAATCGGCTGGGCACGTTGGCAGCCTACCGCGCCCAGATGCGACGCTGGTTTGCGATGCCGCGCGTGGCGATGGCACCATTTCTCACGCCACGCGAGCAGATGGCATCGCTGTTGGGAAGCGCCGCTAGCCTGATTCCGCCGCTATTGCTGGTGCTGGCCACTCTGCGGCGCACGCGTGTAGCCTGGGGCGCGCTAGCTGCGGCGCTGGCGTGCTTCGCGGGCGGCTATGCCTGGTGCGAGCGGGCCTACCTGCGGCAGCACACACCTTCGTGCCGCTGGCCGCTAGTGGTTGTTTCGGCGCTGTTCACGCCACTAGAGGTGCTGGCCGCGCTTGCTGCCGGGAACGAGATTGAATGGCGCGGGCAGCGGCTTCGGCTAGCGCGCGGTGGCGGCTACGAGGTATTAGAGTGAACATAATATTTATGGGAATTGCGCTGGTGCTCTTGTTCGAGCGCGCCTGGAAACACTGGATGGTAATGCGCTTCTTTCACCGCCTGCCGCCGCCGCAAATTGACGTAACGCTTATCAGCATCATTCAGCCGATCCTCAGCGGCGACCCCGATTTGCCCGCGTGTTTAGAACATAATCTTCGCGCCACCAGCTCGATTCCGCGCGAATTTCTCTGGCTGGTCGATACCGATGATCTGGCCGGGCAAAACATCTGCCAGATGCTGATTGCGCGCAACCCGGCGGCAACCGTGCGGCTGGTGCTCTGTGCACTGCCTGCACCGTGCGAAAACCCCAAAATGATCAAATTGCAAATTGGGGCTCGGCTGGCGCAGGGCGATATGCTGTGCGTGCTGGATGACGACACGCGCCTGCCTGATGGCACGTTCGAGCGTGCACTGCCTTACCTGGGTCAGCCCGGCGCGGGCCTGGTGTTTGGCCTGCCGTTTTATACCAGCTTTGGCACCTTCTGGTCGCGGCTGGTGGCCTATTTCGTCAACAGCAACAGCCTGCTTACCTACGTGCCCTACACCATGCTGCGTGCGCCAATCACGATTAACGGCATGTTCTACGCGCTGCGCCGCCGCACCTTCGATGCGCTTGGCGGGTTCGATGGCCTGGAACAGACGCTGGCCGATGATTTTGCGGTGGCGCAGCGCGTGCGGGCGCATGGCTTGCGGCTGGTACAAACCCCGCTGTGCCATGGCGTTGGCACCACCGTGCGCGACGCGCGCCACTACACCAGCCTCATCCAGCGCTGGTTCATTTTCCCGCGCGAGTCGCTGATGCGCCACCTGCACGGCACCGATCTGGCGGTGCTATATGCGCTGGCGCTGCTGCCAGTGTTCTTCCCCTGGCTGGCGCTACTGCTGGTGGCTTTACAGCCCAACGCCTGGACGCTTGGCGCTGCGCTGGGGTATTTTGCCTATAGCTATGTGCTGTTTGCCTGGTTCAACCTACGCTACTTTGGCGGCGCGGCACCGTGGCGCTTTTCCTGGCTGGTGCCGCTGATTCAGCTGACTTTCCCGCTCCAACTGCTGGCGGCGCTGCTGGCCCCCCAGCGCATCCGCTGGCGCGGCCACGAAATGGAAGTTGAGCGCGGCGGTACGTTTCGCTTTGTGCGGCGGCGCGCCGGTGATGAGTAATTGCCCGGCTGGATTCCTCGTTCCTTCTGCCTGGTGTTAATGTGACGATTGCGGAAGACTATCGCGCGTTCTGCGCGGCGCACCCGCCCTGCTACCGCACCATCGCCGGGGTAGTGTGGGAATATATCGACTGTGGGGATGCGCCCGAGGTGCTGCTGTTGCTGCCGGGCGGTTTCGGCGCGGCGACAACCGCGTTTCAGTATGTGCAAGCGCTATGCGGGGCGTATCGGGTGCTTGCGCTGAGCTACCCGGCGGCGCTCGCCACTGCCGCCGCGTTGGCGGATGGCATTGCGGCCTTGCTACAGGGCGAAGGAATAACGCACGCCCATGTGCTGGGCGGCTCATACAGCGGGGCCATAGCGCAGGTGCTGGTGCGCCGCCACCCAACGCTGGTCGCGTCGATGATTCTCTCGCACACTAGTCCGCCTACACCGGGCCGCGCGCCGCTGCTGGCGCTGCTGCTGGCACTATTCAAGCTGCTACCCATGCCGCTGCTGCGCCTGCTACTGTACGCGCTGAATTATGGCTTTCTGCCGGGGCGCGGCCCGGAGCAGCGTTTCTGGCGCGCACATTTTGCGGCGATGATTGGCAGCTTTGCGCGCGCGGCATATACCAACCGGCTGCGCGTCATGCTCGATTTCGACCGGCACGCGCGCTTCGCGCCCACCGATTTGCGCGATTGGCGGGGCCGCATGCTGCTGGCCGAGGCAACCCACGACGGCATGGTGCGCCCCGCCGCGCGTGATGCCTTGCGGCGGCTCTACCCGCAGGCGCAGCTACGTAGCTTCCCCCAGGGCCGTCACGCCGACACCGTCCACTCACCTGCCGCGCAGATTGCGATGCTGCGTGGGTTTTTGGGTGGCGACTGAAGGCTGCGCCCATGCCCGCACTTCACCCCCTATGACAATGTTCAGGTTGTCTGCTATAATCTAACCAGTTAGTTAGAAATGTATAACTAGGGGCACGCTACATATGAGCACGCTACGACGCGAACATAATGCTGAAGCGGCGCGCGCGGCTATTCTTGGTGCGGCTGAACAGATTTTTGCTGAACAGGGTTTTGATGGCGCGCGCATTGATGCGATCGCGGCGGCATCGAGCTACAACAAAAGCCTGATATTCCAATATTTTGGCGACAAGCTCAAACTGTATACAGCCGTATTGCAAAGAGCGAATCGCGAAGCAACAGAGCTTCAAGCGCAGATTATGGCACCATTACTCACGAACACGCACCTGGCGACAGACGCACAACAGCTCAGATCATTTTTTGAAAGCGCCTTTCGTGCCGTGTTTGAACATTTGTTAGCCCGGCCACGCTTTCTGCGAATTCTTATGTGGGAGATGGCGGAAGGATGGCGTACCTATACTCAGGTCAACGAGCAGCTCCAGAGCACTCATATTGAACAGCTTGAAACACTCTTCGCTACAGCCCAGCGCGCCGGTTTGCTTCGTTCGGCCTTTTCGCCCGCTATCCAGCTCACTATGGCACTCCAAACCTGCCAATTGTACTTGGCCAGCCGCCCATTCTATCAAACGTTACTCCCGAACAGCGACTTGACTAGCGCAGATGCGCTGGCCCAAGCCCGCGAGCATGTTGTCAATGGTATTGTCGCAAGTATGATGTTCGATATATCGCCCAACGATACATAGTACAGGTGTATACGCATGAATATTACGATTATTGCAGCAGGTAGCCGTGGCGATGTACAGCCCTATATCGCTTTGGGCAGTGGTCTGAAGGCGGCGGGGCATCGCGTGCAGATACTGGCAAGCACTGATTTCAGTGAGCTTGTGGCTACATATGGGCTAGAGTTTACTGCAATCAGTGAGAATACTGAGGCCGCAGCGCAACATATGGCAGCGCTCGCTGAGCAGGGCAATATCTTTAAAATCTTGGCTGGCACTGGCCGTGGTGCCCAGAAGCTAGCGATACAATCGGCAGCAATTGGGCTAGCAGCGTGCCAACATGCTGATGTGATTGTTGCAGGATTAGGTGGGCTTTTTATTGGCCTGGCCCTCGCCGAAAAGCTGGCTATTCCGTTTATTCCGGCACATCTTCTGCCTTTCACGCCAACTCGTGCGTTTCCTAGCGCGGTGCTGCCCTTGCCGCAAACACGTTATAGCGCCTGGGCGAATAAATTGTCGCATCATGTCACGCACCGGGTGGTGTGGCAGATGTTTCGCGCAGCCGATACCGAGGCGCGGAGGCGCGTGCTGCGGTTGGCGCCAGCCCCATTCTGGGGGCCATTTACTCAGCTGCAACAGTCCCGCCCGGTGTTGTATGGCTATAGCCCCCACGTATTGCCTCCACCCACCGACTGGCCTCGCGATGTTCATGTCGTTGGTTACTGGCAGCTTGGCACGCCTGCCAATTGGCAGCCACCCGCCGATCTCCTCGCATTTCTGAATGCTGGGCCACCGCCAGTGTATGTGGGGTTTGGCAGCATGCCAAGCCGCGACCCGGCAGCAAACACCAGGCTTGTGTTACAGGCACTTGCTCAGGCTGGTCAGCGCGGCGTGCTCTATGCTGGTTGGGGTGGCTTACAGCAATCGCAATTACCACCCGATGTTTTTCTTACGCAATCGGTGCCGCACAGCTGGTTATTTCCGCACATGGCAGCGGTAATTCATCACGGCGGGGCGGGTACTACGGGGGCAGGGCTTCAGGCAGGCGTACCTTCGATTGTAGTGCCATTTTTCGGCGATCAGCCATTTTGGGGGCAGCGGGTGCATGCCTTGGGAGTAGGGCCGCGCCCAATCCCACGCCGG
>JAFEAS010000155.1:10460-13621 GCA_018266315.1 Chloroflexi bacterium SZAS-1
GGGCAGCGTATTCGCGCCGATGATGGTGTTGCCTATGCCGCAAAGGTGATTACGCAAGCAGGTATGCGTCGATAACCCCGGGCATAAGCGCGCCTCGACACACCACGCGTTGGCCGAATTTGGTATGATGTGCCTGTAAACATCGGCGAACAAATAAGGTATGATGTAACCCGGCACGTCTACTATAAGGCAGCACGGTGTCGCTTGAAAGGAATAGCCTCATGAGCCCATCTGAAGACGACCGCTCCTTCTTTGACCCCACGGGTGTTTTGCGCTCGATGCGTGAAGCCAGCATCGCTGCCATGATGCAGATGCTCCATTCGGAAGAATACAGCCGCGCCATGGGCGTTATGCTCGACACCTATCTGGCCTCGTCGGCACCATTTCGCAAGTTAATCGAAACGTTGATGCTCGAATTCGTGAAATCAGATGCCTATGCTGAATCCATGCGCGTTATGCTCGATACCTACCTGTCGACGGCGCTACCGGTGCGCAGCCTGCTAGCCGAGGCCGCTTCGACGGAGGCGTATACGCGCGCAACCAGCGCTATGCTCGATGCCTACCTGGCCTCATCGGCCTCGTTTCGCCAGGCGGTCGAAACGGCGATGCGCGCGGTGCTCACCCCATCGGCGGCACGCAATGAGGCGGCAACCAGCTTTGCTGGCTGGCTCGACCCAACAGGTATGCTCCAGGGGATGCGGAACGCGGCGGTCGAGGCGTGGACTGGGAACCCGCCGATAGCCATCTTCCAGCAGGCGATTGAGCAGAGCATGACCCAGGCGCTGATGCAGCTAAATATGCCTACGCGCACCGACGTGACGAGTATTGGCGATCGCCTGGGACTGCTCGAACAGCGGATGAGCGATATTGAGCGGCGGCTGGATGCCCAGGCGGACGCTGCGCCCAAGCCTGCGCGCCCGCGTAAAAGTAGCTAAGTAGTCTTGCTAGCTTAGGCTAACCTCAGGTTGGGCTGCACATCCAGCTCCCAGCCATCTTGCTGGCCGTCGGCAAAGCGGTAGAACGCAGCAGCGGCGATCATCGCGGCATTGTCGGTACACAGTGCAATCGGGGGGCAGCGCACCGGCACAGGCGAGCGGCGGGCAAGCTCGCTGCGCAAACGCGCGTTGGCGGCGACCCCACCTGCCAGAAGGATCGCCGTCGCACTATACGCGCGCGCCGCATCAACTGCCTTGGTCACCAAAACGTCTACTACCGATTCCTGGAATGCGAATGCCAGCTGTGCAATAAACTTGTCGCTTGAGCGATCGGCGGGCGGCGCGGCAGGTGCCAGGCCTGGCGCTTTACCACGCTGCGGCAGGTTCTTGCTTGCCACCCGCGATTCGCGATTCTGGCGCCCCTCAATCTGGTGCAGCACGGCGGTCTTCAACCCACTGAACGAAAAATCATAGCTATCGCGCAGCCAGGCACGCGGCAGCGTAACGCCGCCAGGGGCTTGTGCGGCTGCCTGCTGAATAGCCGGGCCGCCTGGAAAGCCCAGCCCCATGATCCGCGCCGCCTTATCAAACGCCTCGCCTGCCGCATCATCGCGGGTTTGCCCTAATAGACGGTATCTGCCATGCCCTTCGAGCAGGGCTAGCAGCGTGTGCCCACCCGACACGACAAGTGCTACCAGCGGAAATTGCGGCGCGTCGGCTTGTGGCGTATCGGCCAGATTCGATAGTGGGGCAGTTGCCAGCCAGTTCGCGTATATATGCGCCTCAATATGGTTCACGCCAACGAATGGCAAATCGCGCGCCCACGCTATCGACTTGGCCGCGTTCAGCCCGGTGAGCAGCGCACCAGCCAGGCCCGGCCCATAGGTTGCCGCAACAGCGTCAATATGCGCTAATCCGCCGGGTAGCTGCGCCAGCGCCGCCGCTACCACCGAGGGCAGCGCGAGGATATGCTGGCGTGACGCGACTTCGGGCACCACGCCGCCGTAGCGCCGATGAATATCGATCTGGGAAGCGACGACATTCGCCACGATCTCGCGCCCACCGCGCACAATTGCGGCGGCGGTTTCATCGCACGAGGTTTCGAGCGCAAGGATGGTGAAATCGGGCGGTAGCTCGGATGGTATCAACAAATTCTCTCGTATGTTGGTTGTGTATCGGCAGGCTACTCAGGTAACTTCTACAGGTCATTTGCGTGCCGCGCATGACAGTTCAATTACAACGCCACAGCGGCGTTTCGCCGATTGGCATCGGGCATTGTACCACGAGCCGCCGAATATGGTGCGCAAAACCGGCACTTTTATCAGGTGCGTATCAGCCCTATCATTTTTGTGGTTATTACTATAGAGCCTAAAAGAGTTTGCTCCTTCATAGTCATTCGCATTGTTGCCAAGGAGAAATATTCATGCGTTATCGCTTACCTTTACGCTTACTTATCATCTGGATGCTAGTTGCAAGCTCCCTGGTACCGGCTACTTCTGCCGCTGCCCAGGCTGACCCAAACCGTGGCCGCCCTGACCGGGTGGTGCTCACGCCTACCACAGGCGCAGGCACGAGCAGCGCCAGTATGGGGAATTACGTTTCGCCACCCAATGCTGCCCCGCACCCATTTACGCATCTTTTGCTGCGCTGGCAGGCCAGCATCCCTGATGGTGCGGAATTTGCGCTTCAGGTGCGCGCTTCGGTTGATGGTACCAGCTGGACCCAATGGCTCACGGTTGAGGAGAATGACGACCTGTGGCTGCCCGCCGATGGCACAGATACAAAGTGGAGCCAGACATTGGCGGTTGGTGCGCTAGCGCGTTACTGGCAGGTGCAAACAATCGCAAGCCCTGCGCCGAATGGTGCGCGCCCAACGTTGAAAACCATCGACGTTAATAGCGTCGATGCTAGTGGGCCGCTGCCTACGCCCGAGCCTGCCCGCGCCGCCGGGGCGAGCCTTGCCAGCGTCAGCAAGCCATCGGTGGTATCGCGGGTTGGTTGGGGTTCGCCCGATGGTGAAGGTAGCCGCGTAAAGCCCTACTACTACCCGGTGAACCATATGGTTGTACACCACACCGCCGATAGCAATACGCTGATGGGTAATGAGCAAAGCTGGGCCGATCGCGTGCGCGCCGAGTGGTCGTTTCACACTTACTCGCGCGGCTGGGGCGATGTGGGCTATAACTACCTGATCGATCCGAATGGCGTGATCTACGAAGGACGCGC
>JAFEAS010000156.1 GCA_018266315.1 Chloroflexi bacterium SZAS-1
ATTTGCTCGCCCAATGGTACAATAGGCCATACTACGAAGCGTTTGTGGACGAGGAGGTTTGTATGCCCGCAATTCCGCCCAATTCTCCGCCGATCGCAATCACGCCTGCGCTGAAGCTTCAGCCCGCGCCAGCCTGGCGTGGCGATGTTCGGCTGGCACCCAAAGGGGGAGCGGTGCTTGGTGAAGAAGCGCCCTCACCCATCATCACCGCGCCACTACAGCTATTTACCCCTGCTGAACCGGCAATTGTGCTCGATATTCAGGCACCGCCCACCACGCGGACATTAGCTGATGAGTCTGCCGATGGTGCGCTAGAATATCAGCCAACTGCGGCAGCAGTGTATGTGCTGCTGCACGAGGTGCATACGCCCGATGGGGTCATCTACGATGTCACGCTGCCGCAGCGCGGTGTGGCGGCAGGCCCGCGCACGCTCGGCGACGAAACGCCACCAGTGCTGCGCTTCCCCATCCACCCGGTAGCGGGCGGTAGTGCGCCCGGTGCCCACCCACGGCCACGCACATTGGGGTTAGATCAGGTGGTTGGCGATGCCATCGCCGATGTGGTCATCAAGCGGGTGTTGCAGGTATTGCGTAGCCCGCTCGATCGGGGGTTGCTGGCGGCGGTGCGCCGCTTCGAGCCACAGCCGCGCGTGTATGCGCTGCGCGATGCAGGCTTCCAGCCGCTGGAAGGTGCCGAAAGCTGGCGCGCCTTGCTGCCGCCCGGTGCCAATCATCGGGTAGTGCTCTATATTCACGGCTTTGGCAGCTCAACAGCGGGCAGCGAAGGAGGAAAGTTTGTGCCCGCGCTGGCGGCCAACTACGATGCGGTGCTAGGCTATGATCACCCGAGTGCTACACGCAGCCCGCTTGAAAATGCCCGCACTTTGATTGAAATGATTCCCGAAGACCTGCGCCTGAACGTCGATCTGGTGGCTCACAGCCGTGGCGGGCTAGTAGCGCGCAGCCTGATTGAGCTGGCCGATTGGCAGCCGCAGCTACAGCCGCGCCGCCTGGTTACGGCTGGCTCGCCGCACGCTGGCACACGCCTGGCCGAACCCGAGCGCTGGGATCGCCTGGTGTCGGTGGGGCTGACACTGGGGAGCTGGCTAAGTACGCTCGGTGGCAGCGGATTCTGGGCACCGCAGCTGCTCGAATTCGTGCTGAAGGCCGCCGCACAGAGCACCTTCGATCTGCCGGGGATTGCGGCGATGACGCCGGGCGGCGATTTCCTGAAGCAGCTGAATGCCGCCAACCCTACCGAGCTGCAGGCGAAGGTGCCTTACGCAGCGATTACTTCCTCGTTCGCGATTAACGATGTAGTGCAGCAGGGCTTTCGGCAGGCGTTTACGGCACTGGCAATGCAGGCATTTATGGGCGAACCGAATGATCTGGTTGTGCATACGGCTAGCGCGCTGGCGATCGATGTTGGCTCGCGTATATTCACGCGCGAACAACAGCTGCGCACGGCAACCGACCACTCAAGCTATTACAAGAATGCCGAGGTTCAGGCGTTTGTGCGGCAGCACCTGGGTAGTGCGTAGGGTTTATCCTGCCGCGCGCAACGCCCGATCGTGGAGCGGCAACGCGAGCGCGGCAAAGGCATCGGCAGTGCGCCAGGTATGGTCACCATCGGCGAACTGACTGTGGGGTAGCGCATTCGCCAGCCCGCGCGCGGCTAGGCAGCCTACCAGGTGCTCGCCCCGGTAGAAATTAGCCTGCCATGGCTCGTGGCGCTCGGGGCCATAGCCGATCATCCATGTCACGCCACGCAAGGCCGCCGCATCGCCGCGGAGAATAAGGTTAGCCGGGCTATTTTGCACAATCAGCTGGGTATTGCGCGGCACACCAAACACGGCATCGAACATCGGGTTGCGGATGACGCTATCGGTGGCACGTACTCGCCGCCCGCGATCGACGGCGTAGAGAAAGGTGCCATCGTAGGCACTGGCGCTGGCGAACAGGTCGGGGCGCTGCGCTGCGGCCTTGATCGCCATTGCGCCGCCCAGCGAAAAGCCCACCAAGCCACGCGCGCGCCCGCCCAACGTAGGGAACTGCGCGTCGATATAGGGTATTAGCTCGTTGAAGAAGAAATCGGCGAAACGCCCACTGCCAACGCCGGGCGCATTGCCTGCGAGCGCGGGCGCGTCCATATTGGTCAGCACACTCGGCACCGTGTTGTCGTCGCTCGACAGGCCGGGGAACACCAGCACGAAGGGGGCAATTTGCTCGGCGGCGCGCAGGCGCAGGTAGACATCGATAACATTCGTGCTGCCGCGCGAGTCATCTTCCTTAGGGTTAATCCATTCGCGCTCGTGGCCGCGCAGAAAATACAGCACTGGCACGCGCATACCCGGCGGCAGATCGGGTGGGGTATAGACGAATAGGTGCTTGTTCAGACCCAACGCCGCGCTGGGCAAAACAATTGATTGCGCGCGTGGATCATATAATGGTGCGGCTACAGGTGGCGAAGCGGTGCGGCGCGGCACGGTAACCCTCTCGTACAATGGCGATTAGCCCGATTGTACCACTGTTTTGCCAACAACACAGCACGGCACCACGTATGGCTGCCGTGCTGTGTGCGAAACCCGTTTCCCTACTTCAACGCACTCAGCGCATTCTGGGCATCGGTGCTGCCGTACTTTATGGCTTGCTGGTAGGCAGCGCGCGCCTGGTCGTTTTTGCCGAGTTCTTGCAAGCTGCGGCCAAGACCATAATAGGCGTTGGCGTAATCACTACTCAGATCAATCGCGCGCTGAAATGCGTCTTTAGCGTCGTCGTAGCGCTTGAGCGAATAATAGCTCCAGCCGAGCGCGTTATTGGCCGAAGGCTGCTGTTCTTTCAGAGCGAGCGACTTTTTCAGCGTCTCAACCGATTCGTTGAATTTCTGCTGATCATCGGCGACCAGTCCCTGGTCTTGCAGCACCCAGCCCAGCCCGGTGAGCGCATCGACAAACTTCTCGTTAATGGTGAGCGCCTGGCGGAAGTGCTGTTCGGCCTCGGCATACGCCTTTTTCTGCTCGTCGCTACCATTTTTAAGCGTATTGGCCTGCGCGCGCCGCAACCAGCCCTGGTTCGCAGGCACGCTCGGGTTGCTCGGCGCGATATTGGCAGCTTGCTCCAGGGTGTTTGCGGCAGTATCAAAATCGGGGGTTGTTTGCTGCTGATACACTGCGCTCTTCCCCAGGTAGGCGTCGATATCTTCTTGATTGATCGCCAGCGCTTTTTCAAACTCGCTCAAAGCGCCGGTATAGTCGTCGAGGTAATAGAGATTCCAGCCCAGGCCCGCATGGGTATGGCCGTATTGGTCATCGACGGTAAGGGCCTGTTCAAACGCCTGCTGGGCTTCGTCGTGCTTGCCGCGGGCATCGTAGAAGTAGCCAAGGTTGGAATGGAACAGGGCAAGCTGGCCCTGAATATCGATCGCCTGCTTCAAGGCATCAATGCCCTGGTCAAGTGTGTCCGTGTCATTGGTGTACGAAAAGCGCTGGTAGGCAACATAGCCCTGTGCGCTATGCGCCAGCGCCTGGCTGAGCGGATCATTGGCTTTAGCAAGCTGAATACCCTGATCAGCGTCGTGCTCGGCATCGTCGAAGCGATCAGGGTCGGAGTTCTCTTGCCCCAGGCCCGCCTGAATTTCGGCGCGGGTGCTATACGCAAACGATAGGCTGCTATCGAGCTGAATGGCCTGGTTCGCCGAAGTCAGCGCCTCGGTATTCTTCTCCTGGTTGCTCAGCGCCGCCGCCAGCAGTGCGCTTGCCATTGCCGAGCGACTATCCACCGCGAGCGCAGCCCGCGCCTCGGTTTCGGCCAGTTTGGGCTGATCGCGCAAGGTATAAATGAGCGAAAGCTGGTTGTGGGCTTCGATGTTATTTGGGGCAGCGTTAAGCACGCGTTTGTAGGCGCTGATCGCAGGATCGAGGCCATTGGGCTGCGCAATCGCCGCCTTGCCTTCTTGTAGCCCCTTAGCAATCGCCGGGTCGGGGCCACGCGTGACGAACAGCAGCGTGCCGAGCCCAATAACCAGCAGCAGAGCCACAGCGCCCAGGCCCATCCACAAACCCCACCGTGAGCGTTGTGCTGGGGGCGCGACCACCGCTGGCGCTGCGGGGGCAGTGGGCAAATTACCAAACGCGGCAGCAGGTTGCGCCAGTGGGGTTGCCGGGCGGGCAGCGATCAGCGGCGGCGGTGTTGTGGCGGGTAGGCTTGGTGGACTTGGCGGGTTAGGAATGGCCGGGATACCCGCTGCCGGGCTGGCTGGTCGCGGAGCAGTAGGCATGCCCCACGCCGGGCTGGTTGGCTGGGTGGCGGCAGGCACACCCATTGCCGGGCTAATCGGGCGCTGCTGGGGCGCAAGCGAGCGTGTGCCCAGGCCAGCCGCTGCTTTCAGCGCCGCTACCAGCTCACCCGCAGTGGCATAGCGTGCTTCGGGGCGGCGCGCCAGCGCGCGCATGATCACATCCTCAACCGCCGAGGGTAAATCGCCGCGATAATCGCTCGGCGGGCGCGGCGCGTACTGCAGCCGGGCAATCAACATCCCCATGGGCGTGTCGGCTGAAAACGGCACCTTGCCGGTAAGCATCTCGTACACCACGACGCCCAGTGCATAAATATCGGTGGCCGGGCCGATGGTTGCCAGGCCCTGAGCCTGCTCGGGCGACATATACTCGGGCGTGCCCATAACTGTGCCTGCGAGGGTAAGCCCCTGCGAGCTTTCGCCACCGCGCGCCAGCCCGAAATCGGTGAGATATACCCAGCCATTCGGCTCAGCCATCATATTCGAGGGCTTAATATCACGATGAATCATGCCCTTTCCGTGGGCATAATCGAGCGCGCTTGCGACCTGTTCAAGTAGCGCCGCCGTCTGCGGCAGATCGAGTGCACCCTGCTCCTGCGCAATATCTTTCAGCGTGCGCCCGTCGATAAACTTCATTGCAATGTAGTGGAAGCCCTGTGCCTGGCCAATTGCATAAATTGGCATAATATGTGGATGCTCAAGGGCGGCGGCGCTGCGGGCCTCGTGCAGAAAGCGTTGCAGAGAGCTTTGATCACGCGATAGCTCGGGCGGCAAAATCTTAAGCGCAACGATGCGTTGCAAATCTACCTGGCGGGCCTTATACACAATCGCCATGCCGCCGCGCCCCAGCTCCGAAAGAATCTCAAATGGGCCGAGGGTTTGCCCAATCAGTTGCCCTTCAGTCATAGCGTCACCTGTGAAAATAGTGCGGGAGGTTCGCCAAAATTACGATTAGCTGGTGGTACATCCCACATTGCTGCGGTTCAGGCATAGACACGCGCTAGCATTGGGAAGACGCATGTACTGTGAAAAAAAGTTCCACCATGAATAAACGTTGCCACGCCTATGATATTACATATACCTGGCTGATGGGGTTGCGTATGCGTGCCAGATTAGCAGCAAAATAGGTGAACAGCCAGCGGCCATTCACCTGAGGGCCGCGCCGCCACTGGCTAAATACGCAGTAGCGCCGGGGCGATAGGGGTCAGAGCGTGTCTGTGGATGATGGGTTGAGACAAATCAGCTCGTAGCCGAAAAATAAGGCGCTGCTGCCCAGTAGAATAAGGAATGCTGTCCCAAGAAATGGCTTCAGTGTCATCGCAGCGATGTTCCAGAAGCTAGCTGACGGTTCGATAGCAGCTTGTTCTGTGGCCCCCGGTACTTGAAAGGTCGCTGCCGCCGACGTTGTGTCCTGTTGAAGCGCCATCGAAGCTGCCGCCTTCTGACCTTCGGTGTAACTCCACTGCACAAGATAGAGCCCGGCGCACACAAGAATCACAAGCTGACTGACGAAAAACACCGAGGTATGTCGCCAAATTGGGCGGGCGCTGCCCATACTACGCTCCTTTCTGCTGCCTATGATGCTAGTGTAACAAATGTATTGCTGGTGCTTAATGATGTAAAGCTGAAAAATTACTGGTCTAGATGAATAAGCTGTTATAGATGCAAAATCAGCCGATCGCTTTGGAATACTGTTTTGTATGTAAATATAAATAAAACGTCATCTTACTACTTGCAGGCGTATGGTATGATAGGGCTACCTAATTGCGCCCGCACATGATATTTGGCATCGTTCTAATCGCCGTTGTTCGCGGTCGGTTGGTTGCGCCCAATATTCGTGCGAGCGCATTTTAGCGTGAATGGCCATGCCGAGCGCGGGACAGAGTATCAAATAAAATTTCGATTACTCCTGTTTATGTTCACACAATATCCACTCGCTACCAAGATGTAGGGGTGAAGGGAAGATTATGCGCCGACGAATTACATTCTTGCTTGCCTACCTCAGTGTTACGCTTCTAGCCGCATTCGTGCCAATGGCCTCGTTTGCACAGCCAGGTGCCCCGCCCGAGGTGTACACCGAGCCAGGCGGCTTGCATACACCACAAAGTATGGCCCCCACCAATGGGGTAGTTACGGTGATGCTAGAATTGGCCGGGCCTGCCCTAGGAAGCGGCAACCCGACGACCAGCGCGGCACAGATCGAGCGCGAACAGCAGACGGTTGTGCAACAGCTGGCGAGCTTGCAGGCCCATGTGCTATTTCAAACCCGGCTGGCCCTGAATGGTATCGCCATCACGTTGCCAGCAAGCCAGTTGGGCCAGCTTGCGTATCTTCCGGGCGTGGCAAGTGTTCATGTTATCCCCCCGAAACAGCCAGCAGCAATACGCGCCGCCAGCGCACCGGCGAGTAGTGCAACTGCCGCCATTGTTGCGAATGCAACTGGCGCTGGTGTGCGTATTGGCCTGATTGATCGGGGTATTGACTATACCCACGCCGATTTTGGCGGGCCGGGCACACCCGCAGCGTATACCGCAAATAATCCTGCGATTATTGAGCCAGGCAGCTTCCCCACGGCCAAGGTCATTGGCGGCTTCGATTTCGCGGGCGATGCCTATGATGCCAGTGCTGCGGGCGCAAATGCTCTGCCCCAGCCCGATGCCGACCCGCTGGAATGCAATACCACACCGGCTGGCATGCCAGCACCAGCCTACCTTGGGCAGGGTACGCATGTAGCTGGCCTGGTGGCCGGATATGGTGTTACCAGCAGTGGCACGACATACCAGGGGCCATATACACCAACCCCCGATACAGCAACTATGCTGGTAAGCCCGGGCATGGCCCCCGAGGCACAGCTCTATGCCTTTAAGGTGTTTGGCTGTACTGGTTCAACTACGCTCCTCAGCGCCGCCATCGACCGCGCCCTCGACCCGAATGGTGATGGTAATACGGCAGACCATGTCGATGTGCTGGTCATTACGCTTGGCGCACCCTTTGGTAGCCCCGACGATCCCGATGCAATCGCCGTCGATAATGCTGTGCGTGCTGGTGTGGTGGTAGTGGTAGCTGCCGGTGATACGGCAAATACATTCTACTCAGTCAATTCGCCTGCGAGCGCGCGCTTAGCCATTGCCGTCGGTGCTACCGATAATGGCGCGGCAGTAAGCGGGAATTCGGCGCGCGGGCTGGTGCGCGGCAATGGCGTCCTTAAGCCCGATATGGTTGCGCCAGGCATGAATGTGCCTTCGGCAGCGGTGGGGAGTGGCACGGCAGCAGTAGCGATGTCGGGCACGGCAGGAGCCGCCGCACAGGTGGCTGGCGCAGCGGCGACGTTGCGACAAATCCATACCGATTGGTCACCTGCCCAGATTAAAGCGGCGCTGATGAGTAGCGCCACCCCATTTGATGCGCCGCCCTCGCTGGCAGGCGCAGGCCGCCTGAATGTCACCGGCCTGAATAGCATTAATATTCTGGCATATGATGGGGAAGGTACCTATGGCGGCCTGGCCTACGGTGCGCCCTGGGTTGCCACCACAACCCAGATCACGCATCTCCTGACCTTAGAGAATACCAGCGCCAGCGATCAGGTTGTGACGTTGGCGGCAACCTCAACTGCTACCGAAACTGGGGTGACGGTTCAGGTTCCCACAGGTGCGATTCGGTTGCCAGCGCATAGCACCGTACAAGCTACAGTTGGGCTCACAATCGACCCGCAGGGGCTAGAATTCTCGCCCGACCCAAGCACAGCACCGACCCAGAATGGTTGGCCGCGGCATTACCTTGCCGAGCATGGCGGGTACCTGCAAGTCATTGGCGGACGCAGCAACACCGGTGTACGGGTGCGCCCAGCCCATGCAGCGCATTTCAGCAGCGTCGATTTTTACCTGGATGACACCCTGCTCGATGGCTCGCTCGACTCACGCGAGGTACAGGAATACATTACGACAACCGCAGGCCTGCATGTGGTGCGAATCCGCCAGGTTGGCGCAGCACCGAATTCTGCCCCGCTGTTTAGCGCGCCAGTGATACTACAAGATGGGCACGACTATACCCTGGCATTGATTGGGCGCCCGGGCGCGCTGGGTGTGCTGCCAATTGATGATACCGTGACAATAGTACCGCCCGATGGTCAGGCGCTGATTCATTATGTAAATGCAAACCGTACTGAGCCCGGCTGGGATATTGGGCCGCTCGATGTGTATCTCGATGGTATCCTTCAGGTGAGCGGCCTGGCAGTTGGTAGTTCAAGCGCATATACGGCGCTTACACCCGGGCAGCACGAGGTCGCCTTCTACCAGGCTGGCATTACTCCTGCAACCGGGCGCGCGCTGATACGCAAAACGTTTGTTGCAGCGGCGGGTGAAGCATTGCTTGTGGGTACTGGCCGCCACGACGACGATGACAGTGATCTGAGTGATTTTGAGCAGCGCGTATTCATTGGGCGGAGTAGCATTCAGGTAGGGAGCGCACTGCTGGCAAGCGTGCCATACACCGTGTTCCCCACAATTGCGGCGAATGCGCATGCCAATGGCGGGCTGAATGTAAGCCCCGGCGCGCGCAGCTTTACACTGCCAATTGTGAATACCGGTGCGCGGGATACCGGGCTGGTGAATGTACCTGGGCAGCCAGGCACACCGCGCACCCCACTGGCAAGCGCTTTTGAGCTGGAGGCCACCAGCCCGATGGTGCCAACACTAGCCGCGCCCCTACGCTCGGCGGATCTGCAATATGTTGGTGTAACCAGCGGCTATTCGGTAACGCAAGACCTGAGCCAGTTTACGTATGTGTATTTTGGCCTCGCAAGTTATGCGCCCTGGACAACACCAAACGAAATAGAATATCAGGTGTGGATCGACGTTAACCGCGATGGCCGCGATGATTACCTATTGGTAAATGGAAACCAGGGGGAGCTTACCGGTGGCCCAGCCAACGATGTGTTTATCAATGTGCTCTACCCGCTGGCAGCCGACGGTACGCCAATACCTAACAACCAGTTTATTTTCTGGGGTTCGTTTGCGGCCCCGATCCAATCCAGTATTAACCTGGCGCCATTCAATACTGCAGTTATGTTCCAGCGGGTGAAGGCTGCTGACCTGGGCATGCCGCTCGACCCGGCAAACCCGAATGGCCCTAAAGGCCCGGCCCCCAGCAGTTTCTGCTACCGGGTTGAAACCCGCGCGCGCGCCGCAAATGGCTTTAAGCAAGTGCTCGACCGCGTGCCCGCAGCCGATGCTGCCCCGGTGACCGCTTGCGGTACGCGGCCCGGTGAACTGTTCTACGATATTCTGAACCCAGGGATTGCGCCGATTAATACCAGCAACTTCATCTTCAGCACGCCGATTGCACCGCGCCCAATCTTCCTCGATGTGAACGGCGGGGCGATTACCGGGCAGGCGCGCAGTGATATACTGGCAGCGCGCAGCGGGGCTAAGCTACTCATTCTACACCACCATAATGCGCCATACCCACAGGCCGAGGTGGTGGACGTGCGGCAAATGACCCTGGCTGCGCCATAGCCTGACGTTATACGTAGAATACTTGCGTGCCGGAAAGGGCGTGGCGGTGTAGCCGCTGCGCCTTTGCCGTTGGTGAGGGTTATACGAGCGGCAAATCGCGCGCGACCAGATCGGCATAGGTTTCGCGTCGCTGGATGAGCCGCGCCCGGCCTTCCGCAACCAGCACCAGCGCCGGGCGTGGAACCAGATTATAAGCACTGGCCATGCTCAGAGTATAGGCGCCAGCAACCGCTACCGCCAGCAAGTCGCCGGGCGCGGCAGGCGGCAGCCGTACATCGCGCAGCAGCACATCGCCCGACTCGCAGTAGCGGCCAGCAATATGAACTAGCTCGGTTTCGGGCGCATTGGCGCGGTTAGCCAGCATAGCGGTATAGCGCGCGCCATACAGCGCCGGGCGAATATTGTCGGCCATACCGCCGTCGATGTGCAGGTAGCGCGTCGCCGATGCATATCCTTCCGCTAGCGGGATTGGCTTGGTAGCAATAATTTCGTACAGCGCCACACCAGCGCGCGCCACAATCGAGCGCCCAGGCTCAATCACCAGGGCGGGCAATGGTAGGCCACGCGCGGTGCAGCCCGCCACCACAGCCCGAGCCAACGCCGCAATATATGCTTCGGCATCGGGCAGGGGCTGGTCGCTGGTATAGGGCACGCCCAGGCCACCGCCCGGGCTAAGCTGGCTAATCGGCAGGTTATGGCGTTCGCGGAGCTGGGCAGCACAATCGAGCAGCACGGCAATAGTTTGTTCAAATGGGGTTTGCTGAAAGATTTGCGAGCCAATATGCGCATGCAGGCCAACCAGCTGTAGCCCTGGTGCGGCAGCAATGCGCGTTGCAGCGGCATCCAGCATGTCGAGCGCGAAACCGAATTTTGAGGTAGCACGGCCAGTTTCGATATGTGCGTGGGTGTTGGCGGCAATGTCCGGGGTGAGGCGGAGCATAATCGGCTGGGGCTGCGCGCATCCGGCGGTCAGCTGCGCAAGCAGTTCTAACTCATCCAACGAGTCGACCATGATCTTCCCGATGCCCACCGCAAGCGCTTGTTCAAGCTCGGCGCGGGGCTTGGCATTGCCGTGCAAATGAATATGCGTGGCCGGTACGCCTGCACGCAGCGCCACAAATAGCTCGCCGCCCGATACCACATCCAGCCCCAGCCCCTCGCTGGTAGCAAGCTGGGCAACTGCGGTGTTGAGTAGCGCCTTGCCCGCGTAGTGTACCTGGCCTGTGCCAGGGTAATGGCGCGCCAGAGCGCTACGGTAGGTGCGGCATTGCGCGCGGAAGGTGGCTTCATCGAGCAGGTAGAGCGGTGTGCCAAACTCGCGTGCCAGCGCTGCCAGCTCGCAACCGCCGATACTCAGCTGCCCGGCCGCACTTACGCCAACCGTATCGGGCCAGAGGAACGCATCCATACATACCCCAACAATTGCGGCACGACCAGTGGCCGCGCCGCAATATCAACACACTTCGCACAAAGGTTATAAACAATAACGCGCTACAACAGCGTTTTGAGGGTGCTTAGCGCAGCATCGTAGTTTGGTTCCTGGCCGCCCACCGGCACATACTCAGCATAGCGAATCGTACCGTTCGCATCGACGACGAACACCGCGCGGCTTTCCCAGCGCAGATCCTTAATATGCGTGCCATAGGCGTCACCAAAGTTCATATCCTTATAGTCAGAGCCCATCACGACATTGTTGATTCCTTCGGCCCCGCACCAGCGCGCCTGAGCAAACGGCAAGTCGGCGCTGACGGTGAGGATAGACACATGATCGCCCAGGCGAGCAGCCTCTTCGTTAAACCGGCGGGTTTGCTTCGAGCACACCCCGGTATCAATTGACGGAATGACGCTAATCACCAGGGGCTTGCCCGCAAACTTGTCGTTATGAATCGCCTCGTCCTTCAAGCCAGTCAGCGTAAACACCGGGGCGCGGTCACCTACGCTCAGGGCCGGACCAATCAGAGTGCGTGGCCCCCAGAAATCGAAGGCGTTTGCTCGTTCGGTTGTCATAGTTTTCCTATTCCTCCTTATTATAGCGGTATCTATGCTACGTATACGGCTAGCTGTTGGTTTGCTTGGCGCAGAAGCTATTGGGCATTCTAGGCAAGCGCACGTGCTTTGTCAAACAATGCACACCCAATATATGGCACGATCATTGCTAGTGTTTCTATAGGACCACTGGCCTGGAAGATCATAAGGAGAGCGTGATGAATACCATCATTGGTGTATTTGATGATTCGATGTCGGCGCGACGCGCAATGGAGCGGTTGCGCGATGGGCCGCTGATGCTCGAAGATGTATCGATTATTTCCAAAAACACCGAGGGCGCTGCTGCGAACGGTGAAGACGTATCGGCGGGTGAAGGCGCAGCAGTAGGCGCAGTATGGGGCGGCATGGTGGGGTTAACTGCACTGCTTATTCCCGGAGTTGGGCCATTCATTGCTGGCGGTGCGCTGTTTGCCGCGCTCACTGGCGCTGTAACTGGCGCCGTGGTAGGCGGTATTTCTGCGGCACTGATCGATTTGAGCGGCATCCCCGATGAAGATGCGCGCGGCTATGAGGATGAGGTTAACAATGGGAAAACGCTTGTAGCGGTGAAAGCGCGCGATGAAGATGTGGCCGAAGTGCAGCGCCTGCTGAACGAAGATGGCGCGAGCACAGTACGCGACACGGTTGCACCCACTGCTGCGCCTTCTCTGCCCACCCCGCCACGGCTTGCGCTGTATGACACGACGGGTAAGCGGGTTGAACAAGCCGCCGAGGAAGCAGCAACATCCTCTCAACAGGATGTTACGGGTACGCCCACCAGGAGCTGGACGAGTGGCGAATTTGTGGGCGAAGGCCAGGGCAATGGCCCGCGCCAGGATACGGGTAAGTATAGTGCCAGCCAGTGGGTTGGTGCAGGCCAGGGGCCAGTAAACGACTCCGGCGAGACGTGGACGAGTGGGCAGCTGATACCCGATACCCCTACGACCTCACCACGCCAGGATACTGGCGAGTTTAGCGCCACGCAATGGGTTGGCGAAGGTCAGGATAAACGACCTGCCACCCCGCCTACTCCTCCGGCACCACCTACCAAACAATCATCGTAGCTAATATATACTCTCGCTGAAGCGCGCGGCCTGAGGTTTGTTACCTCAGGCCGCTGCTTGTGCGGGCCATGCAGCAGCAAGGAATTGCTTTCTTTTTTGTGTTCCGCGCTTGGCGCTTCGCGCC
>JAFEAS010000157.1:0-4878 GCA_018266315.1 Chloroflexi bacterium SZAS-1
CAGGTTCTCGATGCGTGGGATGTCGAAGGCTTCGCGCACGGCAGCAAACGTTTCGGCCTGCTTAACCGTATCGACCCCCAGGTCGGCTTCCAGGTCAAGATCAAGGTCGAGCATATCCGACGGGTAGCCGGTCTTCTCGGCCACGATCGCCAGCACCTTTTCGGTCACGGGATCGACCGCTGACGCTGGACTACTGACGACCACTGTTGCAACGGGCGCGACCTCAACGACTGGCGGTTGGTGGTTGGTGGCTGCTGCTGCCAGATCGGGGCGCTGCGTGCGCACAAAGCCAATCACGCTCGCCAGGGTCGGGTAATCGCGCAGCTTCAGGTTCTCGATGCGTGGGATGTCGAAGGCTTCGCGCACGGCAGCAAAGGTTTCGGCCTGCTTGACCGTATCGACCCCCAGGTCGGCTTCCAGGTCGAGGTCGAGGTCGAGCATATCCGACGGGTAGCCGGTCTTCTCGGCCACGATCGCCAGCACGCGCGTCACCACTGGGTCGGCGGCGGGCGGCGAGCTACTGACAACCGCTGTTACTGCAGGCGCTGCGGCGGGCGCGGCCTCGACGATTGGCGGGCGCTCGTCCTTCGGCGGCTGCGGCGCGCTCGCAGCTGGCGGTGGGCTGCTAACGACCGGAGCAGGTGCATGCCCATTCGTCGTAGGCACCATCACCGGCGCAGGCGCGGGCGGCGGGGCGACAGGGCGTTCGACCACCTGCGGGCGCTCGGGCATGGCTGGCCGAATTTCTGGTGGCGCGAGATGCAACGGTGCGGGCTGGTAGCTTGGCATACCTGCGCCAGGGGCTGCTGCACGCAGCACCGGGCCGGTGCCGTAATCCCAGCTGCTCGCCACAGGCACGCGGGCGGGCGCGCCCTGCGCCTTGATGCGCAGCACACGCTGTGTGACTTCGGTCTCGGCGCGGTCGTAACCGCTCACATCGGCCAGCCAGCGATCATAGCGCGCCGGACTGTCAACGCGCTCAAGCGCGCCAGGGATGCGGCGGGTGAATGTCAGCGCGAGCTGCGAGCCAAAGCCAGCCGCAAGGTGAATGGCATATTGCACCGGGTAGCGCCCGCCGCGGCTCAGCGTCAGCGCGCCCAGGTCAGGGTCAAGCTCCTTCAGGTTCGGCACCGGCGGTACGATCCCGTGCTCAAGGATTTTGAGCGCAATCACGTCTTCGATGCCAACACCCATCGGGTGCCCGGTGAAGCCCTTGGTATTCGCCACCACAATTTCGTTGGCAGCCGAGCCGAAGGTATGGCGGAGGGCCGCTACCTCGGCGGCGGCGCTGCCACCGCGCGCAGGCGTAAAGGTCTCGTGCGATACAAACACCGTCTGCGAGGCAATTGCCCGCCGGTCGATGCCAAAGCGGCGCTCGGCGGCAGTGACGAGCTGGTTCATCACCGTGGCGATATGGTCAACATCCAGGCGCGTGCCATGGAAGGCGCTATTGCGAGTTTCGCTGCTGAGCAGCTCGACGATGCCGCGCATACCGCGCTCGCGTACCGCGTCTTCGCTTTCGACCACCAGTGCACAGGCGCCCATGCCCAGGATCGTGCCATGGCGGCGGCGATCGAATGGCAGTGCAGCCTGGTCAACCCGGTCGTCGGTGGCGGCGGCACCTGTGGCGAGGAAGCCTGCGCCGATCCACTCCATCAGCCGTTCGCCAGTGACTTCATCGGCGGCGACCACCAGCACGCGGCGGCAACGCCCGGTGCGCACCCAATCTTCGGCCAGCGCAATGGCCTGGGTGGTGCTGGCACAGGCCGCATTGACATGGGTGTTCGGGCCGCGCGCACCGATGTATTCGGCGAACTGGCTGTGGCCCATTGCCAGAATGCGGAAGATAAAGCGCCGATCGAATTCGTAGGGCGAGCGTTCGATCTCATCATGCAGCGCGCCAATCCGGCGGCCAAGCTCATTCAGCGTCGCCGGGTCGGTAGTGTAGCGGCGCAGGTCTTCCAGCGCAGCCAGCTGAGCACGGCGGTTTTCGTATTCATAGTAGCGCTCAAACTCGTCGGCCACGCGGTCGAGGCCGGGGAAGGCGCTGGCGAAAATCACACCGGTTTCGTCGCGTAGCGCCTCAGGCAGCAGCCAGCGCTCGGGCAGGAAGGTACCTTTGCTGGTCTTCTTATAGGTCTGCACCAGCGGGATACCCGCCTCGCGCAAGGCATCCAGCCCGGCAGCAATTGCAAGCTGCGTAGTAATGTCGAGCGCCTCGACAAGCTTGGCGGGCACCCCATACTCACCATTCAAATCGAATGCGCCAGGGCGCGCAGCAAGCTTGATCACATCGTTCGGGTCGGTAATTGTCTCGAAGCTGCCGCTGCCATCGTCGGCCTTTACCAGCCGCGTCACGTGCTTGGCGAGCATCTGGTTGCGGAAACGCTCGGGAATCAGATCGATGAACTGCTCGCCGCGCAAGATGCGCAGGGCATTATCGGCATCCATCACGGGCTTTTCTGCGCCGGGTAAGCCCAGCCCGCTGCCGCTGATCACAACCGAGCCGGTGGGCACGTCGTTGCGGTCGTAGGCGATGGGCCGTCCGCTGCTGGCTGGCTGGCTGCCGAGCTGGGTGAGCGCCTGGGCGAGCAGTTGGCCCAGATCCGCAGCAGCGGGGTTATGTCCATTCGTCATCGGTTTGTCCTCTGCTCGCAGCGCAGGCGCGGCCTGCGGAACTGGAGCTGACGTGCTCACTGTGCCTGAGGCTTTGGTTGCAGCCGGAACAACGTTACGTGCAGGTTCGCTGCTGTTCGTTGTCGGGTGTCGGTCGTCAATTGCGCCATAGCCTGCTGCGTAGAGTCCGCACAGTGCCTGGTTAAAGCTGGCAAGTTCGCCAGTCTTCGGGTGGTTGGTGAACAGCGACACAACATCAGGCTTGCTGGCAAGCACATCATCAACGAAGCCCTTCAGCGCCTTCTTCGGGCCAACCTCAACGAAGGTGCGTACACCGTTGGCATATAACGTTTCAAGGCCCTTTACCCATTGCACTGGCGAAGCAATCTGCTGCTCAAGCAGGTCTTTAATGCTCTCAACATCGCTGGGGTATAGCTCGCCGGTCACGTTCGCAACCAGCGGCAGCTGTGGCGGGGTAACGCGCAGCCGGTTGAGCACCTGGCGCAGCGGCTTGCTGGCGGGCGCGACGATCTTAGTGTGGAAAGCGTGGCTCACGGGAATGCGCTGGGCCTGAAAGCCTTTCTTGGTGAATAATTCGATCGCCTGCTCAACCGCTTTGCTCGCGCCGCCAATCACGGCCTGCCCATAGCTGTTGATATTCGCTGCTACGACATAGCCATCGATCTCTTTGAGTGTGGATTGCACCACATCGAGCGGCGCCATCACCGCCGCCATCCAGCCGTTATCGCCCATGCTGACTTTAGTCATTTCGCTGCCACGTGCGGCAGCAGCCTCAAGCGCATCGGCCAGTGGCATAATGCCAGCCGAGGTGAGTGCGGCATATTCGCCAAGCGAGTGGCCCATCACCATGTCGGGGCGGAAGCCGTACTCGCCGAGGAGCCGCGCGACCGCTGCATCGAGCGTTAACATCGCTGGCTGGGTAATCGCGGTCTGCATCAGGTCGCGCTCGGCCTGTTTCACCGCCGCCGGGTCGGCGCTATCGACAAAGATGTAGCTGCTGAGCGCGCGGCCCAGGATCGGCGTCATCACGCCATCGGCCTCGGCGAATACCGCCTTCACCGACGGTGAAACACCCGCCAGCTCGCGGCCCATATTCACATACTGGCTGCCCTGGCCGGGGAAGAGAAAGGCGATTTTGCCTGGGGCCGCGCCGCTGCCCCGGAAGATGCCCTGGGCTTGCAGCGCCTTCCACGCGGCGGGGTTATCGAACCCAGCCGCCTTGCGTGCCTTGGCCAGCTTATCCAGCAGCTCGGGCTGCGCGCCGAAATCGATGACAAGTCGTTCGGGCGCGCGCAGTGCTTCTGGATCGGGCGGAGCAATCGGCGGTGCCCAGCCGCCTTCAGCCTTGCGGTATGTTTCGTCGAGCACGTCTTTCAGCGCTACCGGCGTGGCTGCACCCAGCGCGAGGATGCCGCGAATAGGTGGTTTTGCCGCAGGCGGTTGGCTAGCCGCAACGGGCGGTGTTGCGCTGGCTGTCGCTTGGCCGCTGCTGGTGGTTGCGCCCGTAAATTGCTTGCGCTCTTCGACTTTCAGCATACCAGGGACATATTCTTCCATCACAACATGGAAGTTGGTGCCGCCAAAGCCATACGCGCTGACACCAGCGCGCCGCGGAAAGCCCGAAGGCTGCTCCCATTCGCGCGCTTCGTGGTTCAGGTAGAACGGCGTGGTGTCCAGATGAATATTCGGGTTAGGCGTCTCGGAATTGAGTGTGGGCGGTAGCACTTTATCGTGCAGCGCCATAACCGTCTTCAATAGGCCCGCCGCGCCCGCACCGGCTTTAAGGTGGCCGATATTGCTCTTGGCTGAACCCAATGCAATGCGGCCACGCTCGGCACTCCCAAAGACTTTGCTTAAGCTTTCCACTTCAACCACATCGCCGACCTTGGTGCTAGTGCCATGTGCTTCGACCAGTGTGGCGGTGGCTGGATCTAGACCGGCGTTCTGCCAGGCGCGCCCAATCGCCAGCACCTGACCAACTGGGTTCGGCGCAGTGATACCCTTCCCCTTACCATCGCTCGATGCACCGATGCCGCGAATGACCGCATAAATCTTATCGCCATCGCGCTCGGCATCGGCCAGGCGCTTGAGCAGGAACACCGCCGCGCCCTCGCCCATGACAAAGCCATTGGCACCATCGCCAAATGGGCGCGTGCCAGTAGCGCTCAGCGCGCCGATCTTGCAGAACTTCACAAACGACGACGCGCCCATGTTGCGGTCAACCCCACCAGTGAGCACTGC
>JAFEAS010000157.1:4924-21227 GCA_018266315.1 Chloroflexi bacterium SZAS-1
TTCAGCACATTTGCTACGCGCCCGGCTACAATATTGGCCAACTCACCAGGCATCGTGTCCTCGGTGATTGGGGGCAGGCGGCGCTCGATCTGGTCATGCCAGCGCGCCAGCAACGTTGCGCGCAGCTCGCTGGGCAGGTGCTGAAATTCGGGCACTGCCTCAAGCGCACGCGCGTACTCAGGGAACGAGACGCGTAAATTGGTCAGGTAATGCATCTCGCCGCCCATCGCCGTGCCGAGGATGACGCCAGTATTCTCGGTATTGAGCGGACGGTCGGGGAAACCAAAATCGGCCAGCGCCTCGGCGGCAATCGTCACCGCCCACTGCTGGCTCTCATCCATTGCAGCGGCCACTTTGGGGGGAATGCGGAAGCGCTGCCAATCGAAGGTGAAACCGCGCACCCAGCCACCAATTTTCGAGTAGGTTTTGTCGGGCGCGGCGGGGTCGGGGTCGTAGTAGCTTGCCGCGCTCCAGCGCTCGGAGGGCACCTCGGTAATGCTATAACGCTTGGCAAGGATGTTCTTCCAGAAGGTCGGCGCGTTGGGTGCATCAGGCAAAAGTGCCCCCACACCCACAATCGCAACCGCACGATCTGCTGTCGAGTCCATGTCAATTCTCCTTAAGGAGCAGCAGGCAGTATGGGTGGCAGGGAAAGCTATGTTTCAAACATAGGGTTCACCTGCCACCTGCATAGTGCGAACTGCCTACTCGGCTGGGAAGGCTGCAATCAGCGCCGCCGCCACCGTGTTCATATCATCTACCAGGCCAGCCTGGGCCGCGAAGATCGCGGGCAGGTTGAGCGAATTCGCCAGGTTCGGGTCGGTCTGTCCGGCACCAATTGCCCAGCGCAGCCCATCGTTCGCAATCTTCAGCGCTGCCTCACGAGCATGGACGCGTGCCATCACACAGAGGGTAGCCGGGCTGAGCGCAATTGCTTCGGTGGGCTTGCTGGCGGCGCGCTCGGAAAAGATTGCTGCTGTCTCGGCGTAGGCGATCAGTTCGCCCAGGCGGAAGAGGACGTGCTGGTTGCGGGTGAGGCGGTCGAGTCGGCAGCGTTCGAGCAGCACGGTAAGCGCGCGCAGCGCCAGCGCCGCAGTGGCCGCGCCACTCTCGGGCGTTTGGGCGGCAATCGCATCGAGCCGTGTGGCCCAATCGCGGTAGTAGGCACCCTGGCTCTTCAGGTGCATCTGCCAGCGGTCGCGTGCGATCGTCCATTCCATGATCTCTGAGGTGCCCTCATAGATGCAGGTAATTCGCACGTCGCGCTTAATCTTCTCAACCATATATTCTTTGGTGTAGCCGTAGCCACCATGTGCCTGAATCGCATCTTCGGCAGCCTTGTTACCGGCCTCAGTAGCCATATACTTCGCTACTGCACCTTCAGTCTGCTGCTCGGGGTCGCCGCCATCGATACGCTCGGCCACCCACTCGATGTAGGCGCGCGAGGCTTCGAGCCGGACAGCATTGGGTACCAGCAGCTTGTGGGTATAGGCTTGCTTAGTGCTGAGCAGCGCGCCGCCCTGCACGCGCGTCTGGCCGTAGCGAATGGCGCGTTCGAGTGCGGCCCAGCCGCCACCCAGGCCAAACGAGCCGACCATCAGGCGGGTGTAGCCAAACACGGCTTGCGCCTGCGCCAGGCCCTTGCCTTCCACGCCGCCCACCAGCCGGTCGGCGGTCACATATACATCATCGAGGAACAGCGCAGCTGTGTTGCTGGCGCGAATGCCGTGCTTGTCTTCGGGTTTGCCCTTGGTAAAGCCCGATGCGTCGTGCTCAACAACGAACCATGAAGGGCCGCCTGGGGCATTCGCAAGCACGGTGTACAGGCGCGCCACGCCGCCGTTGCTAATCCACTGCTTGCGCCCATTGATCTTATAGCCCACAACCACGCCGGCTTCGAGCACTGGCTCGGCTTTGGTGGTGAGCGAGCCAAGGTCGCTACCTGCCTGCGGTTCGGTAGCACCATACGCTACCAGCAAGCCCTCATCGGCAATCTTGCCCATCCATAGCTTTTTCTGCTCTTCGGTGCCGCCGACAGTGATGGGGTCGGTGCCGAGAAATGTAGCGAGCACGCCAGTGGCAATGCCCAGATCGATGCGTGCCATTGTTTCCGAGACGCGGTAGATGTCGTAGGCGCCGCCGCCCAGCCCGCCATATTCTTCGGGGATGAACATCAGGTGCAGGCCGAACTGATTGGGGTCGTACAGATCGCGTAGTACCTGGGTGGGGAACTCGTCTTTCTCGTCAAGCTCACGTAGGAATTCCGGTTTCAGTTTGCGCTCGGCGTATTCCTGCAATGTCGAAATCACCATGTCGCGCGTTTCGGTGTCTAATCCGATCATGGGCGTACCTCCAAACCGTTGTATTCTTTGTGCCGCATTACAACATGTTGATGGTAGCTTCCACAAACGCGCCATGAAGAGAAGAAATAAACATCTTGAGAGAACAATTCTTCACTGCCTGTGCAGCGGTGGTGGGCTGCGATTGCCGATGTGGTAAAGAATTCTTCTCGCTGAATGGGGGTTTCTTTCCGCCATACAACGGCCAAATCGCATACGCTGGCGATAGAATGCTGCATGGCGTATAGGGATCGCCATGGCTGAAAGGAGCCGCACATGAAGGCGTACCATGTTGTTCAAAACCCGCATTCGGGTGAAACGACGATTGAAACACCGCTGGATGGCGCGCTCTTGCTTGAATGCCCGATGATCAATAAAGGCAGCGCTTTTACCGAGGCCGAACGCCAAGAGCTCGGGCTGCTGGGCTTGTTACCGCCGCATGTTGCTTCAATCGAAGAGCAGCTGGTACGCACGTACGAGAATTATCGCCAGAAGCCTAATGCCCAGGAACGGCATGTGTTTCTCACTAGCCTGCAAGATCGGAATGAGGCGCTGTTCTACCGATTACTGAGCGAGCATTTGCCCGAAATGCTGCCAATGGTGTATGCGCCAGTGATTGGCATTACTGCGCAGCATTACAGCCACAGCTATCGTAGGCCACGCGGCCTGTACATCGCCTACCCACAGCGCGATGCGATTGAGGCGATACTGCGCAATGCCCCGACCGACGATATACGCGCAATTGTGGTGACCGATGGCGAACATGTCGTGGGGTTGGGCGATATGGGTGTTGGCGGTATGGAAATCGCTGTGGGTAAGCTAACGCTCTACACGTTGTGCGCCGGTATTCACCCCGCGCATACGCTGCCGATTCACCTCGATGTTGGTACCGACAACCAGGCACTGCTCGACGACCCGCTGTACCTTGGCTGGCGGCACGAGCGCGTGCGCGGACCAGAATACGACGCCTTCATTGAGCTGTTTGTCGATGCGGTCACCCGCGTCTTCCCCAATGCAATCCTTCAGTGGGAAGATTTTGCCCGCCCGAACGCGCGCCGCCTACTCGATCGTTATCGCGACCGGATCTGCTCGTTCAACGACGACATTCAGGGTACTGGCGCGGCCACGCTGGCCGGGGTGCTCGCCGGGCTAGCACACACTGGCAATACCATCGCCGAGCAGCGGGTTGTAATCGCCGGGGCCGGGGCAGTTGCCAGCGGTGTCGCCGATATGCTGGCCGCCGCTATGATACAGGCAGGCGTTGCCCCCGACGAGGCGCGTGCGGCGATCTGGCTGATCGACAGCCATGGCCCATTGCACCAGGGGCGCAGCGATCTCGATGCGACGAAGCAGCAGTACGCCCAACCGCTTGGCAGCGCCGTAAAATACCGTTTGGCGCGGCCAGTGGGCACGAGCCTGGCCGAGGTTGTACAACAGCTTCAACCAACAATGTTGATTGGAGCTTCAGGGCAGAGCGGCCTGTTTACCCGCGAGGTCGTCGAATCGATTGCGGGCAAAGTCGAACGCCCACTCATCTTCCCACTTTCAAGCCCACTGGCCCGCGCAGAGGCAGTACCGGGCCACCTGCTCGAATGGACGAATGGGCGCGCCGTGGTTGTAACCAGCACCTCGCTGCCCGATGTGGTGTACCGCAACGATGCGGTTACCCCCAGCCAGCTGAGTAGCCTGTTTATTTTCCCCGGCGTGGCATTAGGGGCAATTGCCGCAGGTGCGCGCCGCATTACCGAACCAATGCTGGTAGCCGCCGCACAAGCACTCAGCCACTTTGCGCCGCTCAACACCCGGGCTACTGCACCGCTCTACCCCACCATTGCCAATGTGCGCGAAGTCGCGCGGGCGGTGGGGATAGCCGTGGCTACTGCTGCCGAGCAAGCGGGGGTAAGCACTGCAAGCGGCAATAGTAGCGCCGCCGAGCGTGTTGATGCGCGTATGTGGCAACCAGCATATAATCAAATTCGGCACGTTGAGTGATAATGTTAGGACTTTCGCTTACTCAACAAATTCTTCATGTTCTTGGTGATTTTTGCGCAAAAATCACCAAGAACAACGAAAGAGTACCGTGCTGCCGCAGGCACATACACAAGGAAGCGAAAGTCCTAAATGTAATGTGGCGCTAGTAGAGCGTGGTGCGGCCTCACGCCGTGCTCACAAGTTCCTCCCTTAATACTTCAGCCCTGCCCCTTGTACAAATCAAGTGGCAGGGCTATTCAGTGTTGTAGTGTAGGCATTTGTAGAAAAGTGAAGGAATCTTTTAATAATGTTAAGGTTTTTTCTTTGTACCTACGAGTTGCTTGCTATAGCATTGTCGAAATACATCAACAAATAATTCTAGCATATCAATTCCAGCATATCCCTCCCACGTTCTAAATTGTTTATCAATTGGCTATTTTACATATTCGATTGATAAACCAACCTCGTAGCACGACATCGCCCTACCAAGCTGGCACGGTGATTTCTAAGCCGGGGTATCCTATCGCAGCATGTTGCGGCGATATAGTTTCGTGTTATCAAAAACCATAGTACTCGTAGAGGAGGGCTTGCAATGAAGCGTCGTTTCGCTGTGCTCATCAGTATGCTCATGGCCGTTGGGCTGCTTGCTGCATGCGGTACGCAAGCACCGGCCAGCGCGCCTACCAGTGCTGGGAATGCCGCACCGGGCACTGGCGCGGCCAGTTCGAAAACCGTCACCATCGGCTTTAGTGCTTCTCTCACTGGCGCCAGCAATGTCGAGTCAACACGCCAGAAAAATGGTCTCCAGCTCTGGATGGATCAGGTAAATGCTCGTGGTGGTGTGGCACTCGCCGATGGCAGTAAAGTGACATTTACCGCCAAATCGTATGACGATGAGAGCAATAAAGATCGCGTACAGGAACTCTACGCACGTCTCATTAATGATGATAAAGCCGATTTCTTGATTAGCCCATACGGCAGCGGCCCAACCGATGCTGCCGCGGTCATTGCCGAGCAGTACGGCAAAATTATGATCACCACCGGGGCGGCCTCCGACAGCACCTATTCCAAAGGCTATACGCTGGTATATCAGATGTATACGCCGGCGAGCCGTTACCTCACTGGCGCGCTCGATGCGCTAGCACAAGCTAAACCCGATGCCAAAAAGCTTGCTGTCGTTCACGAAAACGATAAATTCTCCACCGACGTATCGAATGCGCTCAAGAGTTACGCTGAAGGTAAGGGATACCAGATTGTGCTGTTTGAAGGCTACGACACGAGTACGACAGATTTCGGCCCAATCATCAACAAAATCCAGCAGGCTCAGCCCGACGCGATCCTGGGTGGTGGGCACTTCCAGGATGGCACGACGCTATCGAAGCAGCTGTACGAAAAGAAATTGTCTACCCAATTTCTAGCGTTGCTCGTGGCCCCGCCTGAGCCAAAATTTGCTGAATTAGGCGCAGCCGCGCTCGGCGTCGTTGGCCCCAGCCAATGGGAGCCTGCAGCAACGTATAACGCCGATGCCGCTAAATCGGCTGGCATCGAATGGTATGGCCCAACTGTAGCCGAGTTCGTGAAAGCGTACAAAGATGCTTATGGCGAAGAGCCTTCATATCACGCCGCAGGTGGCTATGCAGCCGGCATGATTTTAGGCAAGGCACTTGAGCAGGCTGGCACGCTCGATACACCAAAAGTGAAGGCTACGCTCGACGGCCTCGATCTCCTCAACTTCTTTGGGCATATTAAGTTCAATACCTCCAATGCACACGGCTTACAGATCGGCCACGACATGGTATACATCCAGTGGCAGCGCGGCGATGGTGATAAGCCAACGAAGCAGATCATCTGGCCGGCTGCGGCTACTACTGCCAAACTAACCATACCGCTTCGCTAAGCCTCACGCGTGGCGATCGTCGCCTTGCCGCCGCAGGTGCCTGGCGTTTGCATCAGTTGATGCAGGCGCCAGGTGCCATACTTGGAGACAGACGTATGAACCTGCTCGCCTCGCTTGTGGATGGCCTATTGATTGGCTTTGTCTATGGCATCGCGGCCATGGGGCTAACGCTGATCTGGGGCGTAATGAACGTAATCAACCTGGCGCACGGCCCACTCATTGCGCTGGGCATGTTTGGGGTGTACCTGATCACAACTGCGTTAGGCGTTAACCCATACATTGCACTGATACTGGTAGCGCTCGTTGGTTTGGCTAGCGGTGTATTGATCTATGCTGTAGCGATCCAACGGGTCATCAATGCACCGCATCTATCGACGCTTCTGGCGACCTTCGCAATCAACATGATCATTATTGGGCTGGGCACAAAAGTGTTCAGCACCTCGCCCTACACCATAGATTTTTCGCTCGGCAGCATTAGCATTGGGCCAATTACGATCCTCGGTACGCGGCTGGTGGCTGCACTGGCTGCGGTAATTGTGACAGGCTCGTTATACCTCTTTTTGTACCGCACCCGGCCCGGTAAATATGTGCGCGCAGTGGCAAACAACCGCGCCGCCGCTGAGCTAATGGGCATTCCATCATCGCGTATTCTTGCGCTCAGCTTCGGCATTGGCACGCTGCTTGCGGCCACGGCAGGCGGCCTGATCGCCACATTTTTCCCTTTTACCATTCTGGCGGGGGGCGCATATGAATTAAAGAGCTTTGTTATTGGTGTGCTCGGTGGGCTGGGCAATCCGCTTGGTGCGCTGGCTGGCGGGTTGGTGCTGGGCATGCTCGAAGGCGTTATCCCGGCATTTCTACCCAACACATGGGTGCCAGTGCTTGAGTTCCTGCTATTCGTGCTGATTTTGCTGGTGCGCCCGAGTGGGCTGTTTGGAGCGAAACGATGAAAGACCGACCTTCGTTCGCCTCCGAGGCGATCACTGCTGAGCGCGAGGCTTCGGTGAAGTTGGGCCTACTACGGCGCAGCCCCGGCCTGTGGCTCACGCTGGCGATAGCACTGGTAGTAGGCCTTTACCCTGCCCTCACTGGCAATGTTGCTGTCCGTGAGGTTGTGTTCACAATGCTGCTGTCGGTCGCGCTGGCGTCGAGCTTGAACATTCTGCTTGGCTACACCGGATATGTGAGCTTTGGGCATGTCGTGTTTTTCGGGCTGGGCGGCTATGTTGGGATGTTCTTGCTCAGCCGGGGCATGGGGCTATGGCTGGCTGCTCCGGCAGGTGGTTTGGCTTCAGGTGTGCTGGCATTTCTGCTTGGTAAAGCCATTTTACGGCTGCGTGGGGCTTATTTCGCGCTTGCGACAATTGGCATTAACGAGGCGATGCGCGCGTTCATCAATAATTTCGCGCCATTCGGCGGCCCTACCGGAATCTCGCTTAATTTCCAGATTTATACTGGCTACGGTGGCGCAGGCCAGGCATTATGGCTCACGTATTATGTACTGCTTGGGCTGGCAATCGTAAGCCTGGTGCTCAGCTACCTGGTAAAAACCAGCAAATTTGGGCTGGGTCTCATGGCCATTCGCGAAGACGAGGACGCTGCCGAGGTTATGGGCGTTATCACGCCGAACGCCAAAACCTGGGCCTATATTTTATCGGCGATTATTCCGGGCATAGTGGGCGCGCTGTTCTTTTTCAAGAATGGCAATATCGAGCCAAACGACGCATTCCGGCTGCATTTTTCGATTGAGATGCTGGTGATGGTAATGCTGGGCGGGCAGGGAACCGTCCTTGGCCCGATGCTTGGCGCGGCTGGTTACCAGGGCCTACGTGGTTTCCTGGTCACCAGTCCACTATTTAAGGATGTACAGTTAGCCGTGGCAGGTGGCCTGCTCCTCTTGATCGTGTTATTTATTCCTGCCGGTGCGGTTGGCTGGCTGCGCCAGCACTTCCCGCGCTTGCGGGCGCTGCTGCCCTGAGCTAATCGGGTTGCTACTCTACCGAGCATCCGGTGGAATTGAGCGGCTTAGCAGGTACGCTTCACCAGACCAATGCGCCACGCTCGATGACTGATTGGCTCCTGCTCACTGCACTATAAGGCGAGGCATCACTATCCTGATTATCGCCGACAAAGGGGCTAGCTATGATCCTTGAACTACAGCAGATCTCGAAGAGCTTCGGTGGATTGCAAGCGCTTTCAAATATATCGTTCGCGGTGCCAGAAGGCCAGATTATGGGGTTGCTCGGGCCAAATGGTGCCGGTAAAACGACGCTGTTCAATGTTATCAATGGGGTATACGCACCATCACAGGGCCATGTCATCTTTCGAGGGCATGATCTGAAAGGGCTAAAACCTTATCATATTGCGCGTATGGGTATGGCCCGTACCCACCAGATTGTCCGCCCGCTGAAAGACCTGACCGTGCGCGAAAACGTGATGGTTGGGGCGTGTTTTGGGCGCGAGGGCCACAACCTGGCCGAGGCTGCACAGATCGCCGATGACATTATGCAATTTGTTGGGTTAGCCGAACGTGCGCGACAACTGGCTGGCAGCCTGAATGTAGCCCAGAAAAAGCGACTTGAGCTAGCGCGCGCGCTGGCTGCGCGGCCACACCTACTGTTACTCGACGAAGTGCTAGCCGGGCTGAACCCTGCCGAAATTGCCACTATGGTTGAAACCATTCGGCGCATTCGTGATCAGGGTGTGACCATTATAATGATCGAGCATGTGATGCACGCAACCATGAAGCTGTGCGACCAATTGGTAGTGCTTGATTATGGCAAGCAGCTTGCCGCCGGAACGCCAGCTGAGGTGGCCGCTAATCCGCAGGTTATCGAAGCCTACCTTGGCGACCCCAAGCTGGCCGAAAGCCTGATGGACGATGCTGCCTGATTGCCAATCGACGCCAGTAGGTTAGGGAATCGCAACACAATCATCGGATATTCTGCAATAGCATGACGGGCGCGGGTTCGCCGCGCAGCCATGCGAAGGAGCATTGGCAATGCCGATCCTCGAAGTTCGCGAGGTTGCCTCAGGCTACGGCGATGTCCAGATCCTGTGGAATGCAAGTATGGTGCTTGAGCCGGGCCGAATGACCTGCCTGGTTGGTGCCAACGGCGTTGGAAAGACGACGCTACTGCGCACGGTGATGGGGCAGCTCAAACCAATGAGCGGTTCGATCTGGTTTGAGGGCCGCGATGTAAGTCGCGTGCCCGCCTATACAAAAGCCGCATTGGGCCTGGTATTAGTGCCCGAAGGTCGGCAGCTGTTCACCGACATGACGGTGCTTGAAAACCTGGAAATGGGAGCATCCAATCCCCATGCTCGGCCAGCGCTGAAACGAAACTTGGCGCGGGTATTCGAAATGTTCCCGCGGCTGCACGAGCGGATGCACCAGAAGTCGGGCACGCTTAGTGGCGGCGAGCAGCAAATGGTCGCGGTTGCGCGCGGTCTTATGGCCGATCCGAAGGTATTGATGATTGATGAGCTATCGCTAGGTCTTTCGCCAGTGCTGACGGTACAGCTATTTCAGAATCTTAAGCAGTTGAAGCAGACCGGCCTGACGATATTGCTGGTAGAACAAAATGTGCAGATGGCACTGGCTGTGAGCGATTACGGCTATGTGCTGGCCCAAGGCCGCACCGAGCTAGAAGGGCCGTCGCGCCAACTCGCTAGCGACCATCATGTACGCTCGGCATACCTGGGTTTGTAACAGCGCACATCGTTTATAATAGTATAGTCTGGTACGGGCCAGTGGGCAGCAGGCTCGTATCAATTACACGCGTTACGCGGTTGCCCGCGTTTGCGGAATAGTGCCTGCAGCAGCATTCTACCGAACTGTTTGTTGTGTTCCGCAGTTGGCGCTTCGCGCCAACTGCGGAACATCATAATAAAAAGTACCGCTCTGCCGAAGGCGAAAAACGCCAACCGCGTAACGCGTGTCAATTATAGAATGGGATGGCGATGTTGCCATCCATGTAACCACCCTACAACCAACACATTGCAGTGTAAGGAGCATTGTATGCTTGTCGGCGAACGCATGACCCACCCGGTTATCCCGGTTCATCCCGAAACATCGGTACCCGAGGCGCTAACCATGATGCGGCGCGAAAAGATCCGTCGCCTGCCCGTCGTCGATCATGGGCAGCTGGTTGGTATTGTCACTGACCGCGATCTGTTGCACGCATCGGCGTCGCCGGCCACCACCCTCAGCGTGTGGGAGCTAAATTACCTGCTCAGTAAGCTCACTGTTGCCAAGGTGATGAGCACCGAAGTTATAACCGTGACCGAAAACACCCCGATCGAAGAGGCGGCCCGGCTTATGGCCGATAACAAAATTGGCGGCCTGCCGGTGATGCGTGACGGCAATGTAGTTGGCATGATCACCGAAACCGACCTGTTCCGCGTGCTGCTCGAAATGACCGGTGCCCGCGAAAAGGGTGTACGTGCTACTGTGCTTGTTCCCGATCGAGCGGGCCAGCTGGCCCAACTCACCAAAGCAGTTGCCGATATGGGCGGGAACATTATTGCGCTGAGCACCTTTGCCGGTGAGAATCTTTCCAATAGCACGGTGATGTGCAAGATCGTGGGTGTTGATGTTGACACACTCCGTGAGCACCTTACCCCCATCGTGCAACGCATTGTCGATATTCGGCTGGGCTAGCCTAGCTGGGGTGTGCGCCATCATTGATATTTTAGCCAGAAGTATGTGGCGGCGCACACCCAACCGCATTTGACAGAGCCGCTGCGCTTTGCTATAATCACGCGCAGTCTGATGCGAGGGCACTCCATCGAGAGAGTGGCTGGTCCACTCTTTTTTTCGTGTGAAGAACAGATTTAGGGCCATAAGCGCCCTAAAACCCGCACTATGTATTGAGGAGCGGCGTCGTGTACGCAATTATTCGTGATCGCGGGATGCAGTACCGCGTCGAAGAAGGCCAGGTCGTCGAGCTGGCATTGATGGATGCCGAGATTGGCAGCCAGGTTGAGCTAGGCGAAGTCTTGATGATCGGCGGTAGCGATAAAGTAACCGTCGGTAGCCCGCTGGTGTCGGGCGCAAAGGTCGTAGGAAAAGTGCTTGGCACTGCCAAAGGCGATAAGATTGTCGTGTTCAAATATAAGAACAAGAAGCGCTACCGCCGCCGGACAGGCCATCGCCAGCAGTATACTCGGGTATCAATCAGCCAGATTGTTGGCTAATTAGCCCGCAGATTCCGAATCAACCCGTGGTGCAGCACAACCGCGCCACGCATGCATACAACATACGGAGGCAACAATGGCGCATAAAAAAGGTGTCGGCAGCTCGCGCAACGGCCGCGATAGCAAGCCGAAAATGCTTGGTGTCAAACGCTACGGCGGCCAGCGGGTCAACGCCGGTGAGATCATTGTGCGCCAGCGTGGCACCAAAATTAAGCCGGGCGTGAATGTCGGTCTGGGCCGCGACCATACCATCTATGCCATGGTCGAGGGCGTCGTCACATTCGAGCCATACTCGCGCACGCAGAAGCAAGTGAGCGTGTATAACGCCCCGGCTGCCGAGCCGACAGCGGCATAATAACGACCAAATTGGAGAAATCTGTGAAAGACAATATTCATCCGAAAGTGTACCAGACGACAATCGTCTGCACGACATGCGGCACCAACTGGCCGACTGAATCGACTCGGCAGAATATTCGTGTCGATATTTGTTCACACTGCCACCCTTTCTATACAGGCGAGCAGCGCATTGTTGATACAGCAGGCCAGGTCGATCGCTTTATGAAGCGGTTGCAGACCAGCCAGGCGCAACAGGCCGATGCCGCCCGCCGCCGCGAAGAAAAGAACAAGCCAGCCCCCAAGAAGCCCAGCTTGCTCAAGGAAATCTACGGCGACGACGCGTAAAGCGCGCTGCACTATCAATCAGAAGCCCTGGCGATCGTGTTGATCACCAGGGCTTTTTGCTATGCTGATGTTACTACGACCCACCTGAGCACATCTGTTGCTACCAGTTCTCAGTACGGTGGAATACTTCGGCATACTGCATTCCATAGGCTTTGCCCGCCTCAGCGGCCCACTCACGCAGGCGCGGCTCAAGCTCGGCCATGCGCGTGCCCAGCTGGCTATCATGTGCGGCAAGCGCGGCGAGTTTAGTATCGAAGGTAGCTGTAATATCAACCGCGTAGTTGATTTCGGGCGCGCCCATCACATAAAGCTCGCGCACTTTGTGCGGTAATAGCCCTTCCGCAAGCAGCTCGGGGAAATCCCAGGCGTTCTGGCAGGCTGGGTACAGTGCAGCAATCGTGGCCGCCGCGGCTGCCAGATGATCGGGGTGATAGCGACCGATTGGGTAAGCTGGCTTCCAGCTGCGTTCGGGCGATTGGCAGAGCACGCGGGTAGGCTTGTAGCGGCGCATCACGCGTACCAGGTCACGGCGTAAGTCGATGCTTGGCTGAAGTACACCGTCGGGCCAATCGAGAAAAATAACGTCTTTCACCCCAAGAATCTGGGCGGCTTCACGCTGCTCGGCTTTACGAATGTCGGTGATCTTTTTCCGTGCTGCTGGCCCCACATCAGTCGCATCGTCGGCACCGCCACCCGAAGCATCGGTACAGATGACGAAATATACCTCCCAGCCCTCGCGCACCCAGCCCGCTACCGCGCCTGCACACCCGAACTCGGCATCATCGGGATGCGCTACAATGGTCATAGCGATCTTGGGAAATTCCTGCTCGCTCATTGCCCTACCCTTCAATGTGTTTACGGTTCGGGCCGTAGTATACCACTTGAGTTTGGGCTGTTGCCGGGTTTTCCTATGCCTGCCCCACATCCACAACCACACGCCCGCGTACCTTGCCATCAACGATCTGGGCCGCGTAGGCTGGCACATCGCGCAGCGCAATACCCTGCGCCATGCGCTCACGTGTATTCGCTGGCAAGTCGCGCGCAATACGTGCCCAGACGGCTGGCCGCGCCGCGCGCGGGTAATGTACCGATTCAATGCCAAGCAGGTTCACGCCGCGAAGAATGAAAGGGAAGACCGTGGTATTCAGCTCGATGCCACCGGCATTACCGCAGGCGGCAACACTGCCGCCAGTAACAGTGGAACGCAGCGCGGCGGCTAATGTCGTCCCGCCAACTGTATCGACCACGCCAGCCCAGCGCTCGCTTTCGAGCGGGCGGCCCTCGGCGAGTAATCGACCAATCACTTCGGCAGCGCCAAGCTCGCGCAGGTAATCGGCCTCGTCGGCGCGCCCGGTCGAAGCCACAACCGTGTGCCCAGCCTGCGCCAGCAGCGCCACCGCGACACTGCCAACGCCACCGGCTGCACCGGTGACTAGCAGCTCGCGCCCAGGTGCCAGGCCGTGCTGCTCAAGCGCCAGCACGCACAGCATTGCAGTGAAGCCAGCCGTGCCCACAGCCATCGCGCTGCGCGCATCCAGCCCGGCGGGTAGTGGCACAAGCCAGTCGCCCTTCACACGCGCGCGCTGAGCCAGCCCGCCCCAATGGCGCTCGCCCACGCCCCAGCCGGTGAGCAGCACGGCATCGCCAGGCTGGTAATCGGGGTGCTGTGATTCGGCCACGGTGCCAGCAAAATCGATGCCCGGCACCATTGGGAACTGGCGGATGATTTTGCCGCGCCCGGTAATTGCCAGGCCATCCTTGTAGTTGAGGGTTGAATAAACAATATCGACCAGCACATCGCCAGCGGGTAACGCGCTGGTTGCAAGCTCCTGAATGGCCGCGTCGATACGGCCATCGCGCTGCTCAAGCACCAATGCTTTGAATGAATCGTTCGCCATTGGCGTTTCTCCTTGAATATGTGTGAGTTACGCTATTTGCACAATCTGCCGCACGGTTTCGATACCAACATTCCCGCCACAGATCACAATCACAATATTCTTGCCCTGCCAGCGCGCCGGGTTGTGCAGGTACGCGGCCACAGCCACCCCCGCCGCGCCTTCAATCAACAGGTGTTCCTCGGCCAGGCAGGTGCGCATCGCCGTCGCAATCGCCGCTTCTTCCGCCAGGAAAAACTCATCAACCAGGGTGCGACACGGCTCGAATGTGATAGCGTTGGCCTCAATGCCGCCCGCCGTGCCATCAGAAAGGGTCGGTAGCGTTGGCATCTCGAGCAGCTGCCCCGCCGCAACTGAAGCCGCCATCACTGGCGAATTGGCGGGCAGGCAACCAAGAATGGAGGGCGCAGGCTGGCGCGCTTTCAGGTAGCCCGCCATGCCGCTGATCAGGCCACCACCGCCAACCGCCACCAGCACCGCATCAATCTGGGGCAGCTGGCTCACAAGCTCGGCGGCGACGGTGCCCTGGCCATATACAATTTCCCAGTCGTTGTAGGGCGAAATGTAGGTGAGGCTATGATCTTCCGCATACTGGCGGGCGAAACGCTCGGTCACAACGCTATCGTTGCCGTGGTAGCGCACTGCCGCGCCCAGCTGGCGGATGGCGGCTACTTTGGCTGGTGCAGCGCGCTCGGGAACAAAAATCAGCGCTTCGATCTCAAGCTGGCGGCAGCCATATGCCAGCGCCGCGCCGTGATTGCCCGATGAAGCCGCAACTACGCCGCGCGCTCGTTCCGCTGGTTGCATGCTGAGCAGCTTATTCATCACGCCGCGCAGCTTGAACGAGCGGGTATGTTGGACGTTTTCGAGCTTCAGGTAGACCTGCGCCCCGCCGAGTGCGCTGAGCGCGGGCGCATATTCCAGCGGCGTTCTGTGCACATAAGGCCGAATGCGTTGCTCGGCAGCCTGGACTGCCTGGTACAGTTCCACCGTTTGCCCTTTCATTCTTGCGCGCCATACCCAAGCAGCGCCCGGTCGGGTGCGCTAGGGGTACGCCACAGCAGCGCCATCAGCAGTAGCCCGGTTGGCACAAACACCGATGCGAGCACCAGCGCCAGCAGTCGCGGCGACCAGCCAGCATCGGCAGCCAGCCCGGCGGCATAGCTTGAACTTGCGGTGGCCAGCGTGAGCAGTGCGCCTTCCACCGCAAATACGCGCCCTTGCAGGCGGTTCGGCACATTCAGCTGCAAAAGTGCGGTGCTGAAAACCCACTGGGTACTGCCGCCAATATGTGCCAGCATTACGCCAAGCCACGCAATCAGCAGCGATGGCGCGCCGCTCACAATGGCGTAGCCTGCAGCGGTGAAGAAGAACGCTGGCCCGATCGCCCGGCGTAAGAAGCGCTGGCCATCGCCGCCGAAGCGCCGCGCCACCAGCGGCCCGATGCCCGCCCCCACACCGCGCGCGGCATACAGCAGCCCGATGCTCAGCGCGCCATCCACACCTAGTGGGAAGACTTCGCGGCCAAACACCGTGAGCAGCAGCAGAATGCCGCCGCCCAGGCTCCACAGCGTTTTGGTAAGCGTATACACTGCAATCTCGCGGCGGTGAAATACAAATGCAAAGCCCTCGCGGAACTCGTGCAGGCGGCTCGTCGGCTGGCGCTCGTTCAGGTGTGTCTCGCGGATCGGCACCATCCAGATGAACAGCGCCGATAGCACAAACGAAGCCGAGTCGATCAGGAAGGCTGCGTCGGTGCCGAGCGTACCCGCCACTATACCGCCAAGCCCGGCACCAATCGCAAGCATAGCCGACCATGTCGCCCCACTAATGGCATTCGCGGCAATCAGCTCGTCGCGGCTGGTGACATTGGGAATGGCGGCGGTGCGCGCGGGATCGAAGAATGACACCAGCGACATTTTTAGCACGGTAACGACGTAAATCAGCCAGATCTGCGATGGATCGCGCACAAAGAGGAACAGCAGCACCAGCGCAGCGCTGCCCAGGTTAGCCGCGATCATAATCAGCTTGCGCGGCAGCCGATCGACAATGACGCCCGCCCACAGCCCAACAATGGTTGCGGGCAGAAACTGCGCCACGAGTAATGCACCAACCGCCTGGCCCGAGCCAGTCAGCCGATACAGCAGGGCAAACAGCGCAATCGAGTCGAACCAATCGCCAAGCTGGCTTATAACCTGGCCATACCACAGCCGCCGAAATGCCCGGTTATGCCGTAACAGGGCCAGGTAGCCAACTGGCTGAGTGGACATGACACCCTCTACGTACAATGCTTGCAGGAATGCCCAGCGCTGACGTAATCG
>JAFEAS010000157.1:21281-42438 GCA_018266315.1 Chloroflexi bacterium SZAS-1
GCGAAAACATACAAAAAGAAATACAGTACCGCTCTGCCGAAGGCTAAAAGCGCCCGCCAAATCGCCTAGTCAATTATAGCTGAATATGTTCAGGGGCTTCGGTAAGCAACCTTACTCAACATTGCGCATAACACGCGGCGGCATCAGCCAGATCAAGGTGCCCGCGCCAGCTTCAAGCCGGTCGGTATCAACCCGCGCCAGCCCACCTTTTTTCATCTGTACCCGGACACCGCCAGTAAGCGCGGCGATCATGCCGCTGAAATCAGGCTCGTGGCCCACAAGCAGCACACGCTCGGCCACGCGGTGCTCGCCCAGCAGTGTAAATAGCTGCGGTAGATCACAGCCAGGCGTCAATTCGTCGGCGAGCTGTACGCCGAGCCGCAGTTCGCGCGCTACCAGCTGCGCGGTTTCGTGAGCGCGAACTAGCGGGCTGCTTAATACCACATCTAGCCGCAGGTTGAGCTTACGCATAGCGCGGGCCACATCGCGCATTTTCTCAATGCCTTCACGCGTGAGCGCCCGGCTGGCATCGTTGCCATCGGGGCTGGTTTCTGCCGCGATGCCATGGCGCAGAAAATATAATTCCATGGTTCCCCCTATGCTATAATTCGCCGCACGTTATCAACCTGCTATTGTTTGTGCTTATGCTGTGCGGTCATCATCCCACGCACACTTTATATAGAGGGTCTATTATGACTCAAGTTTCGGTGCCGGTGCTTGATTTTGGCGGGCAAACTGCCCAGTTATTGGTGCGCCGCGTGCGCGAGCTGGGGGTATATAGCGAGCTACTACCGCACGATGCCACTGAAACGGCGGTGCATGCGCTCAACCCACAGGGGATTATTCTCTCGGGCGGGCCTGCCAGCGTGTACGAGCCAGGTGCGCCGCAGCTCCCGGCGTGGCTGCTAACGGCGGATTTGCCGGTGCTGGGGGTGTGCTACGGTATGCAGCTGCAAAGCTATGCCTTGGGTGGTCAGGTTGCGCCGCCCGCCGAGCGCGAATTTGGCCCGGCGACGATTGAGATTCTTGATGAGCATGCACTCTTCACCGCTACCCCGCGCGAGCAGCTGGTGTGGATGAGCCACGGCGACCGCCTCGAAGCGCTACCGCCCGGCTTCCACCCGATTGCACGTAGCGCCAATTCACCCTTCGCCGCTATGGGCGATGATGCGCGCCGCTGGTATGGCATTCAGTTTCACCCCGAGGTCGTGCATACCCGCTTTGGCCGCGAGCTGCTGCGCAATTTCGTGCATGGCGTGTGTGGCTGTGGCAGCGACTGGCAGGCATCGAGCTTTGTGTCCGACGCAATCGAGCGCATTCGGGCGCAGGTGGGCAGCGGCAAGGTGCTTTGCGCGCTTTCGGGCGGCGTCGATTCAGCCGTCGCGGCGCTGCTGATTCATCGCGCAGTCGGCGACCAGCTCACCTGTGTGTTTGTCGATAATGGGCTGATGCGCCTGGGCGAAGCGGCGCAGGTGGTCGAAACGTTTCGCGAGCATTTTTATGTGCCGCTGGTGGCGGTCGATGCTGCTGAAGAATTTCTGGCCGCACTCGAAGGTGTGGCCGACCCCGAGCGCAAGCGCAAGATTATTGGCGAGAAGTTTATCCGCATCTTCGAGCGCGAGGCACGGCGGATTGGCAATGTCCAATTTCTGGCCCAGGGCACGCTCTACCCCGATGTAATCGAGAGCAAAGCACCCGACCGGCAAAAGGGCGTGACGATTAAGACCCACCATAATGTCGGCGGGTTGCCTGCCGATATGCAGCTCAAACTGGTCGAACCGCTACGCTACCTGTTCAAAGACGAAGTGCGCGCCGCCGGGCTAGAGCTAGGCTTGCCCGAAGATTGGGTCTGGCGCCATCCCTTCCCCGGCCCCGGCCTGGGCGTGCGCATCCTTGGCCCAGTGAGCTGGGAGCGCGCCGAAACATTGCGCCGCGCCGACGCAATCTTCATTGGCGAATTGCGCGCCGCCGGGCTATACCGCGCAACCCAACAGGCATTTGCCGTGCTGCTGCCCATCCAGAGTGTGGGCGTCATGGGCGATGGCCGCACCTACGCCGATGTGATTGCGCTGCGCGCCGTCACTACTGAAGACTATATGACTGCTGATTGGGCGCGGCTGCCCGACGATCTGCTGGCACGCGTCAGCAGCCGGATCGTCAACGAAGTGCCGGGCGTGAATCGCGTAGTGTACGATATTTCGAGCAAGCCACCTTCAACGATTGAGTGGGAATAATGCATACCGCCGCAGAGTATGCTACAATATCCTGTATCGGCGGCCGCGGGGCCGCCGTTGCTGCCTAATGGTATGGCAGTGAGGAAGGAGCATTAGCATGATCAAGCATAGCCCTGCTACTGCATCAGCTACTGCCTTCGCTTGTAACCTGTTTGTGCATCTGGCTGAAGCCGCGCCGCAACGAAATACCTTCATCTCGCCTGCAAGCATCGCACTGGCACTGGCGATGGTCTATAACGGTGCCTGTGGCGATACCCGGCGCGCGATTGCCCGCACGCTCGAACTCGATGAGAGCGATACTGATGATCTAAATGAGGCCAATGCTGCCTTGCAGCAGCAGCTTAGCCAGCTCGATAGTCATATTCAGATCGCCATCGCCAACGCTCTGTGGGTCAGCGATACCTTTCAGCTCGACTGCGGCTTTGTGCATACCGTTGAGCACGAATACCAGGCCGCCGTGCAAACGCTCGATTTCGCGCACCAGCCGGTAGCGCAGATTGTGAATGATTGGGTTGCCGCACATACTGCTGGGAAAATTACGCGCCTGATTGATCAGCTTGATCGCGATACTTTGCTGCTGCTCGTGAATGCGATTTACTTCAAGGGCCAGTGGACTGAGCCATTCAACCGGCAGCTCACGCAGGATGGCCCATTTACCCTGCCTGGTGAGCGGCAGATTCAGGTGCCAATGATGGCGCAGCGCAGTAAATACCGCTACTACGAAGATCGCGCGTTTCAGGCAGTAGCCTTGCCCTATGGCGGCGGGCGCGTATGTATGTACATTGTGCTCCCACGCCCAGATGTGAGCCTGGAACGCTTTATCCACCAGCTCAATGGTAAGGATTGGGAGCGTTGGATGACGCACTTTAGCAATACGGAAGGGCGGCTGGTGCTGCCACGCTTTCGTATTGCCTACGAAGTGAAGCTGAACAATACGCTTAAAGATATGGGCATGGGCATCGCATTCGATCGGCGGGCGGATTTTAGCGCAATGGCCGGTGATGGTGCGCATTTGCATATCGACGAGGTGCGCCATAAATCGTTTATCGAGGTAAATGAAGAGGGCACCGAAGCAGCGGCTGTTACCTGTGTGAGTATGATGCGGGCCTCATTCGCGCCGCAGAAGCTGTTTTCAATGGTGGTCGATCGGCCATTCTTCTGCGCCATCCGCGATGAGCGTAGCGGCACAATGTTGTTTATGGGCGCAATTGTCGATCCGTCGTAGGCATATATTCGCCATGCACCGTACACCCGCGCACCCGATTACTACACCCGAAATTACCAGCAGCGCCCCTGCCAAATTAATTCTCTGTGGTGAGCATGCCGTCGTCTATGGTCGGCCAGCTATTGCGCTGCCGCTTGATGGTATTCGCGCGCGTGTAAGTATTCTCCCTGGTCGCACCAGCTGCGGCATTCTGGTCATCGCCCGCGATCTACGGCGGCGCTGGTGGGTTGCCCAGAATTCTACCAATGCCCTGAGCGAGCTAATTACTAATACGCTCAGGCATCTTGGTGGCGAAGCAGCCCTGCGAACTGCGAGCATGCGTATTACCATCCGCTCGAGTATTCCAATCGCGAGCGGCATGGGTAGTGGCGCGGCGGTAGCTACCGCCTTAGTTCGTGGGTTGGCAAACCACCTGGGCCACAGCTTGCCCGCGAACGACGTTTCGGCGCTCGTGTATGCCAGCGAACAGCGTTTCCACGGCACACCAAGTGGCATCGACAATGCGGTGATTGCCTTTGAACAGCCAATCTGGTTTGTGCGTCAGGCGGCTAGCTCGCCCAACGCTACGCCAGGTGACCAGGCGGCCCCAGCACGGCTAGCGCCGCTTATTGAACCCATTCGTATCAGCCAGCCACTCACACTATTGATCGCCGATACCGGCGTGCGTAGCCCGACGCGCGCGCCAGTTGGCGATGTGCGGGTACGCTGGCAGGCCAACCCGGCGCATTACGAGGCACTGTTCGATGAGGTTGGCGTAGTAGCGGCCCAGATTCGCGCCTGCCTGGCCGAAGGAACTATGCCAGTATTAGGCGAACTTCTGAGCCAGAACCATAGCCTTCTGCAGCGTATTGGCGTATCTTCCCCCGAGCTCGATGCGCTAGTAGCCGCGGCTACGCACGCCGGTGCGCTCGGTGCCAAACTGTCGGGCGCAGGCTGGGGTGGGGTGATGCTCGCGCTGGTTAACGATGAGCAGAAGGTAACAGTAGCTCAGGCGCTCAGGGCGGCAGGCGCGCGGCGCGTATTCACAACACTGGTGCAACGCCATGTCGGCCAAGCCACAGCCAATGAAGTATAATAAACGTACACTAAACAATTTCTGGATACAAACAAATGGCTAAAATATTAGTCGCCATGAGCGGCGGAGTTGATAGCTCGCTGGTTGCAGCCCTGCTGCACGAGGCCGGCCACGAGGTGACGGGCGTCACCATGCATTTATGGGAAGGTGACGACGAGCGCCTGGCCGAGAGTTTATGCTGTTCGCTGGAAATGACCGAAAGTGCGCGCCGCGTATGCGCGCAGCTCAGTATTCCCTACTATGTGTTTAATTATCAGAAAGAATTTCGGCGCCACGTCATCGAGTACTTTCTGAAAGAATATGCGCAGGGTTACACCCCGAACCCCTGTTTGGCATGCAACCGCGACATTAAATTTCGCGCGCTTATGGTGCGTGCGGCTGCTCTGGGCATGGACTATGTCGCTACCGGGCACTATGCGCGCATCCGCCGCGAGCAAGGCAGCTACCAGCTACTTCGTGCGCACAACCCCGAAAAAGATCAATCGTACATGCTGCACATGCTCCAGCAAGATGATCTCGCGCGGCTGATGTTCCCAATCGGCGAATACAGTAAGCCGCAAGTGCGCGCGCTTGCCGCCGAGCGTGGGCTTGCCAGCGCCGACCGACCAGAGAGCCAGGACATTTGCTTTGTGCCCGGTGGCGATTATCGCAACCTGCTGCGCGAAGAGCATCCCGAAAGCCTGCGCCCTGGCCCAATAGTCGATGCCAGCGGCCGTGAGCTTGGCCGCCATGCCGGGCTGCCGCTCTACACGATTGGTCAGCGCCGGGGGCTGGGTGTGGCTGCAAGCCAGCCGCTCTATGTCACCGCACTCGATAATGCACGTAATGCCGTGGTGGTTGGCCCGAAGGAAGCACTTGAGCGGCCTGCGCTCACGGCCACTGGGGTTACTTTTGTCGATGGGGACTGGCCGCAGGCATCTTTCGAATGTATGGCCCAAATTCGCTCGCATGCCGAGCCAGTGGCGGCGCAGGTGACGCCACACGAGCAAGGCCATATCACCGTTGCGTTTCAGCGCCCGCAGCGCGCCATTTCGCCCGGCCAAGCCGTTGTACTATACGACGGCGATATAGTGCTGGGCGGTGGGCGCATAAGCCAGTAAAGCAATGTCGCCAACTATTTTATTATTACTGCTTATCGCAACAATTAGCGCCGCCCTTGCACATATGCTGTGGGGGCAGCGCCTGCTTCAATTACCTATTTTCTGGTTGGCCGCATTTGCTGGGTGCCTGGTTGCCTATGCTTTGGGTTTACGCCTTCCGCTACAGCTGCCTACCCCCGCTGGCGTGCCGGTGCTCGAAGCCGTATTGGTAGCATGGCTGCTGCTTATTGTTGCCTCACGATTACGAGTATGATATAATCGCCGCGATATAGCGCATCTAGAACGGATCGAATACAGTTTCATCCTGGCTGCGACGCTCTGCTGCATCGCGGCTAGCATAGGAGCACGACCTTGAAAAAGTGGATCGGCATCGGCCTGGCCGTCATTGCCTTGATCACTATCGCCTTTATTGTGGCAGCCTATCTCTACCCAACGTTTCGCGAAGCCACGCGCGATATTGCGATCGTTATCTTAGCTGTGTTCCAAATGATCGGTGCCATTCTTACGGCTGCCCTGCTGATAGCAATACTGTACGTAACATTCTACCTTAAGCGTCTCACCAATAATACCGTCAAAACAGTTATGCCAAAAGTCGATCTGTTAACGACTAAGCTCGATACAGTAATCGAAAATACCCAATCAATCACCGCGAATATTAAAGATACGACTGCCTCGGTGGGAACAACCACAAATTATGTCGCCGAACAAGTTGTGTCGCCCATGATTCGTGTTTCGGGGCTTATTGCAGGAGTGCGCGCAGCGGCTACCTTCCTGGCGCGGCGTGGCGAACAATAATGTATACCTCCGGTTGACCCATTGGCCCCCCCTCATGTGGTACCCAATCACTATTGTGGGCACTGTTGCTACGTGGTATCATACATTTGCCGGGTTTGCTCATCTACCGCACCATGATGCGCTCCGGCGTGGATAGAGTAGGTAGGTACATGAGCACCAAGCGTTTCCCATACGGCGGTCAGGCCGTTCTTGAAGGCGTGATGATGCGTGGCGTGCATCAGGCAACGGTAGCGGTGCGCAATGCTGCTGGCGAGATCGTTTTTAAGCACGAGCCACTGAATGTCCAACGGCGCCACGCCTGGGAAACATTGCCATTTTTACGCGGCATCTTGATGCTTTGGGATGCGCTGAGCCTTGGTACTCGGGCATTAAATTTCTCGGCTTCGGTGGCGATTGCCGACGAGGAAAAGGCTGAAGCAGCACGTACTGGTCAGCCCGTTTCGCTGCCAAAGCCTAACTCTGAGGGCTCGACGACCCTGATGATGCTGGTTTCGCTACTCTTTGGGATTGGGGTATTTTTTGTTATTCCCACCCTAGTAGCGAGTATATCCGAACGGTTTGGGGCAACACCAACTGTGCGCGAAGCGCTCAAAAGTGTATTGCAGCTCGCAATTTTTGTGGGTTACATTGTCGGAATTGGGTTCTTACCCGATGTAAAACGCCTGTTTGGGTATCATGGTGCCGAACACAAGGCAATTAACGCGTATGAAGCTGGCGTGCCCCTGACAGTTGATCAGGTGCGCACATTTACCTTAATTCATCCGCGCTGTGGTACGAGCTTTCTGCTGGTCGTTTTATTGATCAATTTCGTAATCTCGTTTCTATTTGTTCGCGATCTGCCACTCATCTGGCGCGTACTGAGCCATATTCCGCTCATTCCACTGATTGCGGCAATTAGCTACGAATTGTTACGGCTATCGGCAGCAAATTACCATCGGGCATGGGTACGTGTGCTGGTTGCGCCTTCGCTGGCATTTCAGAAGCTGACGACGCGTGAACCCGACGATAGTATGCTCGAAGTGGCAATTGCGGCGCTGCTTCCGGTTCTCGCCGCTGATGGCGCAATGGTACCTGACTATGATACGGCGCTCGCAGGTGGAGTGCAGTTGCCGGGGTCTTCAGTCTCTGACGCTCAGCAGGCGTTCGTCTAAACCGCATACGCGCTGATACGTTCGATCAATACTAACCTCTCACGCCTGTGAGCGGAGGAATACAATGGCGCTGGTCGGTAATATCCGAGATTTTAGTTTGTCTGATTTTTTGTACCTCGTTGATCGTGGTTACAAAACAGGCTGTTTGCATCTTAACCGGCTCGATGAATCGGCATCACTCTATTTTGATAAAGGAAAGCTGATTACTGCATCGCGGAAAGATCACGCTGCATCAGTCACAGATCTGCTGATACAAAAAAATAAGCTCACCTCCCTGCAAGCCAGCGACGCGCTTGTTGCGCAGCGCAATGATGGTGGTGCTAACCTGTCGCAAGTGCTATTGCAGCGTGAATATATTTCACGGGAGGAACTACAAAAGATTTTACAACAATATATCGAAGAATCGGTATATGTCCTCTTCGGCTGGCCGGATGGTGAGTTTCGTTTCGAGCAGAATCAGCGCCCAGAAGTGACATCACCAATTATGCCGGTGCCGCTCCCGGTTGAACACTTAATCATGGAGGGGGTTCGCAGAATCGATGAATGGGGTCGTATCAAGGATCGTATCCCAAGCAACGATCTGGTGGTAAAATTTGTCGAGCAGCCTGGCGATAAGGCGAAAGGCGTACAGCTGGCGGCCGAAGAATGGCGCGTGTTTGCGCGGATCAATGGCAAGGATACTCTGGCAGAAATCTCTCAGAAGACTGGCTTGAGCGAATTTGATGTCAGCCGGATTGTTTACGGGTTCCTCACGGCTGGCCTCGTGGATGTTATTAAGAAGCCAAAGCCGCTACCAGTTATGGCTACTGGACGACCAATGGCCGAGCCACCCAGGGTAAAACGTGGGTTGGTCTCGCGGATTATCAATCGTATTCGTGGAATGTGATGCTCGTTGCGGCGTTCGCACGAGCGTCCGCCTATACGCAAAGAGCGCCGTATGTCTTTGTGGCCGGCAACGGTCGTTGAAGGCACTACACCGCAGCGGAGGGCCGGTGTGCAGACGGTAAAAATGGTTATTAGTGGTGCCGTGAACGCGGGTAAAACCGAGTTCATTAAGGCTATCAGTGAGATCGAGGTAGTTTCCACCGAACGGCGGGCTACCGACGACACCAAACTTATCAAAAAAGAGACGACTGTAGCAATGGATTTTGGCCGCATTGCTATTGCCGATGATCTCGTTTTGCACTTGTTTGGTACGCCCGGTCAAAAGCGTTTCGATTTCATGTGGGAGATCCTCTCAGAAGGTATGCTCGGCCTGGTCATTCTGGTCGATAGTACGCGCCCTGAGACGTTCCGCGAAACGAATCGAATTATCGATTTCTTCGTTTCGTATCGCGACACCCCCTATGTTGTGGCCGCAAATAAGCAAGACAAGCCAAATGCCTGGTCGCCCGATGAATTGCGCCTGGCGCTGCGCTTGCCACCCCATGTCAAAGTGCTGCCGTGCGTCGCTGCTGAGCGCGAAAGTGTTAAGCAGGTACTTCTTGAGCTGCTATATGTTATTTTGCAGCAGAGCGAGGAATAGTTTTCCAGTGCTATTGTAAACTCAGCGCGGGTTATAGCCCGCGCTGTTTTATACCTAATCAGAATGCATCATATATCACATAGTAGTAGTTCGGGGGCGGCTGCGCTGCCCTCGAACTTTTTTCTGGTGCCCAGCAATTGAGCATCTGCACCAGCGACGCCGGTATGACCACCGGCTCCTGTGGACCAAAAAAACTGCTATAGTTGTGCCTGCTCATGCAATCGCGCTTGCGTGCTACAATAGCAGCAGGCATAGTTCAATAGAAGCTCTAAATAGTGTAGATGCGCTAGAGTGGCGTGAGGAGGTTACCATGCGGCCACGTGAACATTATGTACAGCAACTTGAGGGGTTGCATACCGAACTGCGCGCATTAGGGCAGATGGTGATTGTTTCGATTACGCGGGCGATTGGCGCACTGCGACAGCAAGATGTGACGGCTGCGAAGCAGGTAATTGAAGAAGATAATCGCATCGACCAGGCTCAATACCGGCTCGAAGAGCATGCGCTTGTTGTCATGGCTACGCAGCAGCCTATGGCACGGGATTTACGCCGCATTGTGGCAGCGATCGAGATCGCGAGCGAGCTGGAGCGAATTGGGGATTATGCGAAGGGGATTGCAAAAATCACTGTACGCCAGGGTGATACTCCCCTGGCAAAGCCCCTGATGGACATTCCTCAGATGGCCGAACAGGCGATTACGATGCTGGGAAGCGCGCTTGATGCCTATGTAAACGAGGACGCCGACGCGGCGCGCCGTTTGAGCAATGCCGATGATACCGTTGACGATCTGGTATCGCGAATGCGTGCGGGTTTGATCGAGCTAATTCAGAGTGACCCTTCGACCACGGCGCGTTCGGTTGATTTGCTCTTCGTCACGCACAATCTTGAGCGTATCGCTGACCGTACCACCAATATCGCCGAGCGGGTAATCTTTATTGCGAGCGGGGATATTGTTGATCTGAACCCGTAGCTATGTGCAAGCAACCAACAAGGAAGTGACGACTCTGCTTGGGTAGTGGTAGTATCGAGCGAATTTAGCGGAATAGACTAACGAACTCCAATAGCCAGGTAAAAACAATGACCCGCGATCAACACTATGATCGCGGGTCATTCTATTCGTAGAAATGGCCTCGGTTTATTAAAACGGCAGATCCTCATCGTTGTCGATCGACTGAGGAATATTGCGGGCCGACGACCGTGCCGCAGTAGCAGCGCGGTTGCCATTGCCGTTGGCCGGGCGCGGTGCCGCAGCAGCGGGTGCGGGTGCTGGTGTAGGCCGACGCGCCGGGGCAGGCATATCTTCTTCCATAGGTGCATCGTAGTCGCTGGCACCACCGCCCGGGCGATCTTGCTTGCTCGACAGAATGATCATGTCGTTGGCAATAACCTCGGTGCTGTAGCGATCTTGCCCATTCTGATCTTGCCACTTGCGGGTTTGCAGCCGCCCTTCAACATACACGCGCGAGCCTTTGGTGAGGTATTGGTTGCAGATTTCGCCGAGCTTATCCCACGCGACGACGCGGAACCATTCGGTATCATCGTGCTGCATGCCATCCGATGATTTCCAGGCCCGGCCAGATGCAACGCGGAAGGTGGTAACTGCACTGCCCTGCGCCGTGTAGCGCATCTCAGGGTCGGCACCAAGGTGCCCGGTGAGCATTACTTTGTTTAGATCTTTCGCCATGGCTTTCCTCCTCGTGTTCAAATTACCGAATCGTACCGCTCAGCCTTCTCGTACTTACTCGAACGCTCACACCCTTTCGCGCACCAATACGTGGATATGCGATAACGATGCAGCCCTATCTTAGCATGTATGTTCCAAATCGTCAAGCATATGAATGAGCAAAATGCTGTGTAGGCGGCGCGAGTGCTGATAGCTGCACAGTAGTTTTTAGCTGTGTGGAACAACAACACTTGGTGCCGGGCGGCGTGCCCACCGCAGCAATGCGTACACACCAATACCAACGATAACCAGGCCCACCAACACACCACTAAAGTTGCTGATGAAATCGCTAACGGCTTCCCACTGACTGCCAAATAGGTAGCCGAGCGTGCCATAAGCAATGAGCCATGTAAGCTCGCCCGCTGCGGCAAAGCCAACGAAACGCTGTGCGGCATAGCCGCTACTACCAGCTACCAGGTTGAGCGGCACCGCAATCGGGGTGAGCAACCAGCGGGTAAGGTAAATTGCCAGGGCGCCGCGCTGCTGAAAATATTGCTCGGCGCGCTGCCAGCCTGCCGATTGGCCAAAACGACGGTGGATTGGTCGGCGCAGCAAGCGCCCCATACCATAGCTCAATGTATCGCCAACAACCACGAACACAAAACCTACGATTAGCGTAGAGGTGAGATCGAGTACGCCTTGCTGCACAAATGCACCGCTGGCTAACACCGCAAACGTGCTTGGAAGCGGTAAGCCAATCGCAGCGAGTAGCAGAATCAAGCCTAGGGCGAATGGCCCATAGGTTACGATATAGGTAAGTGCGGCATCACTCAGGTCGGAAAGGCTCATGGCTGCCCCTGGTGCGCATTGAGCGCTTGCTGAACGGCTTCGGCGAATGCACGTGGCCCGCCCTGGTAGTGCTGCTCCTCGCTGAGCAGATCAAGCGGCTTATCTTCATTGCCTGCGAGAGGGATGCCAAGCTGCGTGAAAATGAAGCTCGCAGGCACACCCGTACTATTAGCAATATAGCGGATGCTCATCCAGGGCCGTACATCGCGCAGGCCAGTTACCACCGGGTTGGCGCGATATTCAGTGATGGCAACTTTCAGTTTTTCGGCGGCTTCCGAAACCGTATCTGTTTGCGAGGCATCAATATGGTAGGCCCGTTCAATATCGCGCAGCGTGCTATTGGCGTTGCGCTGGTTGTAGGGCACCGAAAGCGCGCTAAACAGGTATTCTTCCGGCACGGCGTAGGCCACCGCCACAAAGCGCACGGTCATCCATGGGCGAATGGCATCGACACTCGCCGTGCCACGATCGAGGCCCTGCTGTTGAATGTAGCGCAGCTGCTGAAACGATCGGAATGAGCGAATGCCAAAGAAGATCGTGATCGAAAGACCAATTACGATCACGGCGAACGTAAGCAGCAGGCGCACGCGTGGGCGTGCCAGCGCCGATTGTAGCCAGGTGCGCATCCAATACCTTTCTCGCTTCAGATGTTGGCCTACATAGTGTTAAGTTTTCGCTTGCCATTTTTGTGACTGCGACAGTATGCTTCTTTGTCGACTCTTCCTGGTGATGCTGTGCGTTCGGCGCAAAACATCACCAAAGAAGTTAAGAATTTGCTCGTGTAAGCGAAAGTCCTCATTATAACGTGAAAGCCATGCTAGGTATACGCAAGCAGTATGGGTTGTGGCCGTAGCATTGAGTACAACAACCCCGTACTCGCGCCATAAACCATATGCTGAATGAGTAATACCGGTAATACCGGTGCGGCTGTGGTTAACATCAGCGAGCTAGCGAATGGCGCAACAAGAAAATAGACTGCCGCCCAGAGCAGCAACCCATATGCGAGACCGGCCATCTCGGGAAGGCTCAAGAGCGACGGCAGCCGCGCCAGCCAGCGTACCAGCAGGGCAAAAAGCACGCCGAGCAGTGCTGCAATGCTCAGGTGTACAAGCAGGCCAACCAGCACCGGCCCCATAGCAAAGCCGCTGGTAGCAGTTGCTGCACTCCCCATTATTGGTTGCGCCAGAAGCCGCAGTTGTGCCCATGGATCTTGGTTAAGGACATAGGTAAGCATTGCCGCAATAATTATCATTGCGCCGCCGCCGCCCAAGCCGGAAAGTGCGCCGCCTAACATATCTATATGATGGCGCGCCAGGCGCAATGGTTGGCGCGGCGGCCGGTGAACAATAAGAAAGCTATTCATGCGAATACCCTTTACAACGCTGTAACTGCGGCATATTTTTTATTACGATGCCAGTATCGTAGCAAAAGAGTTTGCAGATATTATTAAGAAGCAGTGTGAATTCTATGTAGCTTAGGCTTACGCTCCTGGATGCATGCAGGCTTATGCATGCGCTTCTATCGCGCGCACAGCCGGGCATTTACTTCGTACTACCTGGCAGCAGAGCCGTGCTACAATGACGCATATGTTTGTAGATAAAGGTGTTCCATGCACGATATCTCGCTCGCTAGCGGCACAATCGAGCCACAATCGGTAGTGGCACATAACAACAGTACTTTTTGTAGCGCCCGATTGGCCGAAGATGACACACGCGTGTTAGGGGTGTCTGGCCCGGCTATTAGCCGCTTTGCTGGCGCATTAGAAACACTACCCGATGGCACTACATTGTTTCCGTGTACTCCCCGAAATGCTGCTACACTGCGAATGCAGCTCCCCTGGCTGCGACCAATTGCACTTGGTACTGCAACGTCTTTCGGTTTCGGCGATCGTATGGGGCTAGCCACCTCCGGCCATATTCAGGCCATGCGTATCACCGGCGCCGAGGCGCTGATTGCCCCGATATTTGCCCAGCAATCTGTGCGCGAAAATAGCCGCACGGGCCGCACCCCGCAGCAGGTGCTCGACGACGCAATGTGGGCGGTGTTTGCTGCAGGCTGGCGTGCCCCGTGGGGTGCCGACGCCGACCATGTAAAACAGATTAATGATCTGGCACCATTTGTGGCAGCGGGCTACACCTTCTATACGATCGACCCGAGCGACCACGTCGATAATGCGGCACAAACCGATTCGCTCGAAACGTTGCGCGCTAAAGTAGCCGAATTGCCCTGGGGCCAGCTACACACACGCTACGAAGCATTACATGCGACATATTGCGGGCAACCAATCGACGTAGGTGCGTTTACCATCGACTTCCACGAAACCGATTTGTTACGTGCGCTCGTGAAATATGGCCGGGCGCTGGTACATACTGCCGCGATTTCGCAGGCACTGGCCGCGCAGTTGGGCAGCCAGCCGTATGACATTGAGATGTCGGTAGACGAGACCGACACCCCAACGTCAATTCAAGAGCACTATTTTATTGCGAGCCAATTGCGCGCACTCGATGTACCAGTGGTAAGCCTCGCGCCCCGCTTTGTTGGCAAATTCCAGAAGGGCGTGGATTACATTGGCTATGTTGGCGAGTTTGCAAGCGAATTTGCACGTCATGCGGCGATTATGCGTCACTTCGGCAGCTACAAGCTGAGTATTCACACTGGTTCAGATAAGTTCAGCTTATACCCGGTCATTGCGCAGCTGAGCCATGGACGCGTACATGTGAAGACGGCTGGCACCAGCTACCTTGAGGCGCTACGCCTGGCAGCGAAGCAGCGGCCCGCACTCTTTCGCGCAATGCTTGATTATGCCCGCGAACATTTTGAGCACGATCGCAAAACGTACTTCCTCGATGCACAGCCCGACCGCGTGCCCGATAGCTGGGCGATGCCCGATGCTGAGCTTCCCGCACTGCTTGAGCAGTTTGATACGCGCCAGGTGCTTCACGTTTGCTTTGGCTCGATCCTCGACGCATTTGGCGACGACCTGCGGGCGATGATTGCGGAAGACGAGCAAGCCTATCGCGATGGGCTGGCGCACCACTTCGCGCGCCATTTGCAGCCATTTTTATAGTTGCGCGAAATCCAGCGAGCTTCTATTTACCGTTGAAGGACTTTCTATGACGTCTCGCTTCTCACTTGCGGGCAAAACCGCGATTGTCACCGGCGGTACTGGCGTGCTGGGCAGTGCCATTGCGCAGGGCTTAGCCGCCGCCGGTGCGCGCGTGGGCATTCTCGGGCGGCGAGCAGCCCGCGCCAAGCTGGTATGTGAGGCAATTAGTGCGGTTGGTGGCGAAGCCGTACCGCTGGTGGCCGATGTGCTTGACCCGGCGCAGCTCGTAGCCGCGCGCGAGCAGGCGCTTGCCGCATGGGGCAGCATCGATATTTTGGTGAACGCAGCGGGCGGTAATATTCCTGCGGCGACGATTGCTGGCCAGCACAGCTTCTTTGATCTCGTTCCCAACGCGCTCGACCAGGTAGTACGCCTGAATTTCCATGGCACGGTTTTCCCTGCGCAGGTGTTTGGTGCGACGATGGCCGAGCGTGGCGCAGGCGCGATCATCAACATTTCGTCGATGGCCGCCCAGAAGCCACTCACACGGGTGCTTGGGTACGCCGCTGCCAAGGCCGCAATCGATAACTTCACGCGCTGGCTGGCGACCGAGCTAGCCTTGAAATATGGCCCCAGGCTGCGGGTTAATGCGATTGCTCCGGGCTTCTTTATTGGTGAACAGAACCGCGCACTACTACTGAACGACGATGGCAGCCTCACGCAGCGCGGCCAGCAAATCATCGATCATACGCCGCTGCGGCGCTTTGGTGAACCCGATGAGCTTGTGGGCGCCGCAGTGTGGCTTGCCAGCGACGCGGCGCGCTTTGTCACCGGCATTGTTGTGCCAATTGATGGCGGTTTCTCGGCCTTTGGTGGAATTTAGCCTGTTCAGTGCAAGAAAGGCTTACCCATGACTCCTCCGTTTGCCCTACGCGCGTTTGGCTCAAGCGATTTACAGGTAACGCCGCTCTGTTTTGGCTGTGCACCGTTGGGTGGTATGCCCGAAACCTTTGGCTATGATGTGCCAGTGGCGCGCGCGCTGGAGACGCTACGCGCCATGGTTGCCAGCCCGGTCAACTATATCGATACGGCGGCCTCATATGGCGATGGCGAGAGCGAGCGCCGCATCGGGTTGCTGCTGCGCGAGCTTGGCGGCCTACCGGCGGGTTTTGTGCTGGCAACGAAAGTCGATCGCGATCTGAAGACTGGCGATTTCAGCGGCGAGCAAATGAAGCGCTCGCTCGAACGCAGCCTGGCGCTGCTGGGGCTGGATCGCTTACAAATCGTATTCTTGCACGATCCCGAACATACGACCTTTGAGCATGTCCTATCGCCGGGCGGCCCGCTTGAGGTGCTTCAGCAGTACCAGCAGCAGGGTGTAATCGACCAGATAGGCATCGCGGGCGGGCCAATCGATATGCTTATGCGCTATGTCGAAACCGGCGCATTTGGCTCGGTGATAACGCACAACCGCTATACGCTACTCAATCGTTCAGCGGCACCATTGCTGGATCTCGCGGCACAGCGCGGCATGGCAGTGCTGAATGCTGCCCCATACGGCAGCGGTATTCTGGCAAAGGGGCCGTCGGCATATGCGCGCTATGCCTACCAAGAGGCCGACACGACAACTCTGGGACGCGCTCAGTATATGGAGCAGATATGCGCTTCGTATAAGGTTCCGCTGGCTGCCGCTGCGCTGCAATTCTCGCTGCGCGACCCGCGCATTACCTCAACAATTATCGGCATCACCCGGCCCGAGCGCGTTGCGCAAACAGTTGAACTAGCGCAACACCCCATGTCCGACGACCTCTGGCCGCTGCTCGACGCTGCAGGTTACGACACCGTCGACCCTGAGGCGAACCGCTTTCAGTAGGGCGAACATACAGCATTTAAGGCCAGAGCGTATTAGTGCGCCCGAAGATCTGGTTCATCGGGCGCACCGGCGGCGATGCGTGCCTGCAACCGCGCGGCTACCCAGCGCTCAAACAGCCGCCACCCGCCAAAGGCTTGCCCGATAACGCCATACGCCTGGCGCGCCCAATTGTGCGCGTTAAAGCGGTCGGAGTGGCGGATGATCAGGCCGTCGGCAAAGGTCAGGGCAGCGCTGATCTGCAGCTCGACCCGGCGGCCGGTTGGTGGGTACGTGTACGTCACCTGCCAATACACGATGCTACCGCGAATGTCACTGTCGCGGCATATGCCGCGCAAATCGGGCAGCTCGCGCCACACCGTGCGCCATAGGGTGGCTACCTGCTTGCCATTCAGCTCAACAAACCGATTCTGGTACACGATGTTGGGGTGGCAGTGGGCCAGCATGCCCGGCAGATCGCGTGTGGCCAGGCAGGCAAAGTAGTGCTGTGCGATAAGCGCCTGCTGCCTGGCCGCTTCCTGGCGCGGCCCATCGGCAATCTGGCGTACATACTCGGTAACTGCACCCAGGGCCTGCAAGCTCGTGGGTAGCGGCCCCCACCACCGGTAGCGAACCTGGTTTCCGCTACGCCGAACATCAACAGTTGTCCAGCTTCCGTCGGCACCAGGGGTAATCGGCGGCAGAGTGGTGGGATCAGGCAAGGAAGCGAGTGCGGCAAGCATCCTTGCCAGCTGAGTCTGCTGCGCTTCCGTCAGTGTTACGAGTTGCCCTTGTTCCCACACGGTCCACTGGTGCGCGGTGTTTTCGACGAGCTGATATAGCTGCTCACTGGTATCGGCGGCGGCAACGACGGGGGGCATACCCGCATCGGCAAATGTGATGACGACATGGTAAAACTGCGTAATCGGCACGGCAATTCCCTGGTAATGAGGTAGCGCAATAGCGTGCGCTAGCCAATATCAAGGCGACGGTTACGCCCACGCGGGCGGCGGCGCTTCAGTCGCCAGGCTTCGGGGCGGAAACCTGCGCGGCGATGGATAAACCCTCGCGCCACATTAGGCGAACGAGCGATCGCCCGTGAAAGGCTGACGCCCCCCAGCAGCCCGCTCACCAGCGCAAGCGGCCAGGCGAGCAAGCGCGGCCAGCGGGCAATCAGCAGCGCCAACGACACCAGCGCTGCACCTGCAACTGCACTAATCGTGCGATCGTTATTTTTCAGGGTTTCGCTGCCCGCCGTTTGAATTGCGGCGCCGACGCGCGCCATTGCCAAACTGGCCTTGACACTACTATCGCTGCGATGGCGGCGGGCCTGGCGTTCGGCCCGGCTTTCGGGGCGAATCGGGCGCGGGCGCAGCCGACGTTTGCCGCTCAAGCGGATCTCGCGGGCGTGCGCCAGATCATGCTCATACATTTTTTCCATCGCCGCGCCAAACGCCTGATCTTCGGCAATCAGGTCGATTTCCCAGTTGGTTTGCAGCCCGGTGATATTCAGGTTAGTCGAACCCACACGCGACCACCAACCGTCGGCGACGGTAGTTTTTGCATGCATCATCAACCCGGCATATTCCCAGATCTGCACGCCCGCTTCAATCAGCGGCTGGTAGCCATAGCGCGACATCGCCCCAACCAGCGGGAGATCGTTGGTAGAAGGCAGCAGAATTCGCACATCGATGCCATCGCGGGCCGCCGCCAGCAGCGCTTCTCGCAAAATCGGCGCGGCGAGAAAGTAGGCATCGGCGATCCATACGCGCCGCTCAACGGCGGCCAGCATCACCTGAAATACGCGCAGCATCCGCATCCGCTCTGGCTCTTGCACAACTACGCGCGCCAACACATCACCCGCCGCGCTCAGGCTATTCAGTGGCACCAGCTCGTCGGGCGGCAGGGGTGTGCCGTTATGGCGCCATATATCTGCAAAGGCGCGCTCAATATCGGCCAGCGCCGGGCCAAGTACGCGCACCGCCGTATCGCGGTAGGGCAGCCCGGTCACTGGCGACGTATCGAGCCAGGGATCGGCGATACAGACGCCGCCAATTGAGGCATAGGTACCGTCCACGGCCAGCAGCTTGCGGTGGTCGCGGTGAATGACATCAAATGGTGAAATCACTGCCAGCGGATTGAAGGCGCGCACATCGACGCCTGAGCGCCGCAGTTTCCGCCAGAATGCGCCAGAAACATCGAGCGAGCCAAACCAATCGTACAGCACACGCACGCGCACACCCGCCGCCGCGCGCTCGGCCAGGGCCTCGGCAAAGCGCTGGCCAATGCCATCATCCTGAAAGATGTAGTTTTCGAGGTGCACCCAATGCTGTGCGCGCCCGATCGCGTCGAGCCAATCAGTATATGTTTCCGAGCCGTTATGCAACAATGTCAGCTGGTTACCATTGCGTAGTGGTGCATCGCTCACCCGGGTCAGCGCGCGATCGAGGCGCTTGTTGCGTAGCACGGGTTTATGGGTGGCGGCATCGTGGCCGGGTAGGCGGGCGACGTGATCAAGCGTTTGCATGGCCCCTCGCTTCTCTGTTCGTGCTGGTGGCACCTGGGTGGCCTGGCCCCAGCGTGTAGAAGATTATATACGTAGTCGGTGGGTTATGTTTGGGTCATTTAGGTACTGGCAAGCTTGCGACCCTATAGCCGTAGCTGCGGCTCTTATGGTACACTACCTGCACCACACCACACAAGCGAGGCTGCATGACCGCAATCGTTGAGACGCGCGAGCTGACGCGTAGCTATGGCACAACGCTGGCCCTCGACCACCTGAACCTCGAAATACCGCATGGTGCTATTTTTGGGTTCATTGGGCCGAACGGCGCGGGCAAAACCACAACCATGCGCATTCTTACCACACTGCTTACCCCCACCAGCGGCGAGGCCTGGGTAGCGGGGCGCTCGGTGCTGCGCGAGCCGCTCGAAGTGCGTAAAGTCGTTGGGTTCATGCCCGATTTTTTTGGCGTGTACGATAGTATGAAAGTGTGGGAATATCTCGATTTTTTTGGGCGCGCTTACGGTATTGCGCCGAATCGCCGCCAGAGCATGATCGGCGAGCTGCTGGCGCTGGTTGACCTGAGCCACAAGCGCGAAGATTTTGTGATGGGGCTTTCGCGTGGCATGAAGCAGCGCCTGAGCCTGGCCCGCACCATGATCCACGACCCGGCGCTGCTCATCCTCGATGAGCCTGCCAGCGGGCTCGACCCACGCGCCCGTATCGAGCTGCGCGAGCTATTGAAAGAGCTGCGCGCGCTGGGCAAAACGGTGATGATCAGCTCGCATATTCTTACCGAGCTGGCCGAAATGTGTACGCATATTGCGATTATCGAGCGCGGCAAGCTGCTGGCCGCAGGCGATGTGCAGACGATTCTGCGCTCGCTTCAGCCGCACCGCACGCTGGAAGTGCGCGTGCTGCGCGGTGTGGCCCAGGCCGAGGCGTTGCTGCGCCCGCGTGCCGATGTGCTGGGCGTGCGCCGCGCGTCGGCCCCTGCTACGGCAGCATCGGAAGATACTACGGCAGTGCCTGCTGCAAACGTTCCAGAAAAAGACGCGGCCCCTGCGGGCGAGCAGCCCGAGACGCTACTTGTTGATTACAGCGGCGATGAAGACAGTATGGGTGAGCTACTGGCCGCACTGGTGGGTAGTGGCGTCACCATTACGCGTTTCGCCGAGCAATCGAACGATCTGGAAGATGTGTTTATGCAGGTAACGAAGGGCCTGGTACAGTAGTGCAGGCCGATATACTATGACCCATGTTCAATACACGCCCCACCCCTTGCTGCAACCCTACATCGCGTCCCTATGGACTGCCGAGCGCACCTTTGCGCCGCCGCATAGCCAGCTCGACATTCTGCCCGATAGCTATATCGAGCTGGTATTCACGAGTGGCGGCAGGTTCTTTCTGGGGCAACGCCAGCTGCCGCCGTACTTTGTATTAGGGTTGCTTGATCAGCCAGTGCAGCTTCAGGGGCAAGGAACGATTATCACCGTAGCCGCCCGTTTCTTTGCCTGGGGTTTTGCGGCATTATTGGGGCGTTCGCCCGCTACAGCGATACATCCGCCAATCGGTGATGATTGGGTCACCATCGCTGCCCAAATCGCACAGCTCGCCCCACATAACCCAGCCGCCGCCAGCGCAGCCCTGCACGAAGTATTACTCACTCGCGCGCTGGCGCTTGATATTGGTGCATATAGCATCGACCAGGCTACACGCCAACTCCTCGCCGAGGGTCTCCCGATCAGCAGCCGTACTTTGGCCGATAGGTGTCACCTCTCACGCCGCCAGGCCGAACGCAAGTTTAGCCATACGATTGGGATATCGGCGAAGCAGCTTGAACGTCGCGTGCGCTTTCAGCAGGCCCGTGACGCACTGTGGCGTATGCCTGCATCCCGACTGGCCGAGCTTGCCACACAGCTTGGCTATGCCGACCAGGCTCATTTTGCGCGTGAATTTAAGGCCTTCAGCGGGCGGACACCGCGCCAGTTTGCTGCTGAAGCACACCTATCGCGCGAAGAATTACGTCGCCAAGGTGTCGCATTTCTTCAAGACATGGCATCACTGCCCGGCTATACTGAGCCATAGGCACCGTTGAGTACGTTGCAATGTGGAAAGGAGCACTGGATGTCTGCCCGTATG
>JAFEAS010000158.1 GCA_018266315.1 Chloroflexi bacterium SZAS-1
GCAAAAGTCGTCATTCAGGGCTTTGGGCACGTTGGCAGTATCTGCGCCCGCGTGCTCGACGAGTTCGGCGCGCAAGTAGTGGCGGTGAGCGATACCAGCGGCGGCATTTATAACCCTCATGGCCTGCCCATTGCCGATTTGCTGGCCTACAAGGCGCGCACCGGGGCAGTAACAGGCTTCCCCGAAACCGACGCAATTTCCAATGCCGACCTGCTTGAGCTGGAATGCGATTTCCTCATTCCCGCCGCACTGGAAACCCAGATTACTGCCAAGAATGCGGGGAATATTAAGGCGCGGGCAATCTGTGAAGCCGCCAACGGGCCGGTGACGCCCGCTGCCGATGAGATTCTGTATGATAATGGGGTCTTTGTGATCCCCGATATTCTGGCTGGTGCTGGTGGCGTCATCGTCAGCTACTTCGAGTGGGTGCAGGGCCTGCAAGAATTTTTCTGGACTGAGCGCGAGGTGAATGCCCAGCTTGAACGTGTGATGGTAAACGCCTTCCAGCAGGCACTACGCAAAGCCCAGGAAAAGCGGGTTCAGCTGCGCACCGCCGCCTACCTGCTGGCCGTCGATCGTGTGGCGCGCTCAACGCTGACGCGCGGCATCTACCCTTAAGCGCGTTTTTCGGCACAAAGCACACAAAGAGCACGAAGGATAGTAGTTCTATCACGTTCGTGCTCTTTGTATGATGTTTAGCAAGGGAATGAGCGGCACACTATGCCCGATAAGCGTGCTAGCCTGGGCAGTTTTGGCGAACAAATTGCCGCCAATTACCTTACCCGCCAGGGCTATCGTGTAGAAGCACGTAACTGGCGCTGTGTCGCTGGCGAGATCGACCTGGTGATGCGCGACGGCAGAACCCTGGTATTTGTCGAAGTGCGTACACGCCGCAGCGCACCAGCGGGCACAGCCGAAGAATCAGTAGGCACTAGCAAACGCGCGCGCCTCGCAGCGCTGGCATATGCCTACCTCGAAGCGCATACCCTGCCCGAGGCTACTCCCTGGCGTATCGATGTCGTCGCCATCGCCATCGACCGGGCCGGGCGGGTGGCACACATCAATCACATTCCCAATGCGGTAGAAGAAGGCTAGCCGTTCTTCGGCTCCCACACCTCTTCCAGCACACAATTCCAGGGGAACTTAAACTCATCGGCTGCATCGTACACATGCGATTGCAGGTTCACGACGATCACTTCTGGCATGCTCAGCGCCTTCCAACCGTGCATAATCATCGGTGGGATTTTGATCAGGCGTGGCCGCTGGCCGCCCAGAATTATCGGGTTCACATGCCCGAAGGTCGGCGAATCGGGCCGAATATCGACCAGTGTGACCTGTAGCTTGCCGCGCGTTACCGTGAACTGGTCGGTGTGAATATCGTGCAAATGCCAGCACTTCACCACACCATAGTCGGTAGCGCTCTGATAGACATGCGCGGGCATCACCATGCCCTCGGCTTCGATCCATGGTCGGCTCCACAGCTCAATCACATCGCCGCGCCCATCGACATGCGCCTGCAGGTCTTTGACGACCACGCCCTCAATCGTGGGTGGGCGCGACGCCGGGAAGATATGATAGTTCAGGCTTTGCAGCCATTCGATGGTTACATCGCGGGCGTGCTGGGGTCGTGTTTCGTATTGCACAGCGCTCATTCCTCTAATTGCTCCTTGTGTCGTTTCCAGGCCGCTGCTGGCGCATTATAGCAGAGAAGCAAAAACCGAGAAGCGAGAACATGGGCATACAGTCGTTCTCGCCTCTCGGTTTTTCATGCGCTTGCCGCCCAGCTACACAAGCAGGCTCATGGGAGCCTCAAGCAGCTTGCGCAGCTCGGCCAGATATTGAGCCGCCACGGCCCCATCGACGATGCGGTGGTCGGCGCTGAGCGTCACATTCATCACTTCGCCCACCACAATTGCCCCATCGCGCACCACCGGCACCTGCCGCACCGCGCCCACGGCGAGTGATGCAACCTGCGGCACGGTGATGATTGAGCCGAATTCCACCACGCCATACATGCCCAGGTTGGTTACCTGGAAGGTTGCGCCTTCAAGCTCGTTTTGCTTGATCTTACCCTCGCGCGCGCGGCCAGCCATATCCTTCACTTCGGCAGCGATCGTGCCAATGCTCTTTTTATCGGCATCTTTGATTACGGGCGCAATCAGCCCATCGTCGAGCGCAACCGCCACACTCACATTTACCTGATCGTGCCTCACGACGCCCGGCTGGCCTTCGCTGGTGGTAGCGAAACTGGTGTTCACCACTGGCAGCTTCGCCAGCGCTTTGGCCGCCGCCTTCACAACCAGGTCGTTCACCGAAACTTTTACCGCCGCCGCGCCGCTCTCGTTGATCTGCTGGCGCAGTTTCATCGCCGCGCCCATATCAACTTCGACCGTGACATAGATATGCGGGATACCCGGCTTGGCGTCGTTCATCGCGCGGGCAATCGCGCGGCGCATGCGGCCAAGTGGCTCGGCAGCGGCATTTGGCGTAGGGGCCGGTGCTGGGGCTGGGGCTGGTGTGGGTGCCGAAACTGGCGCGGCGGCAGCTGGCTGCGGTGCGGGTGCAGACGCGCTAGCCGGGGTTCCGGGCTGAAATTCTTCGACATTTTCCTTGATGATGCGCCCGCCTGGCCCGGTGCCTTGCACCAGTCGCAGATCGATACCACGCTCGGCAGCGAGTTTGCGCGCCAGTGGCGAGGCTTTAATATGATCATCGCCCTGCCCATTGCTCGGTGCGGCAGGCGCAGCCGGTGCTGGCGCAGCTGATGCGTCAGGGGCTGGCGCGGCAGCCGGTGGAGCAGCAGCGGGTGCGGAGGCACTGGCGGCGGGGGCGGCTCCATCGCCAATAATGGCGATAACCTCGCCAATTGGCACCACTTTGCCCGCCTCGACGAGAATTCGCTGGAGTGTCCCACTCTCAAACGATTGCAGCTCCATCGTGGCCTTATCGGTCTCGATCTCAGCAATGATCTCGCCATCGGTGATCTTGTCGCCTACTTGCTTCAGCCACTTCCCTACCGAGCCTTCAGACATCGTATCGCTGAGCCGTGGCATGGTTACTTCGGCCATTGCTTGCCTCCTTCCAGCACCCGCTTGATTGCCCGAATTAAGTCTGGCGCGCCTGGCTTCGATGCCTGCGACAGCTTCGCGGCGTAGGGCAGCGGCACTTCAACACCGGCTACCCGCAGCACTGGCGCATCGAGGTAATCAAACGCGCCTTCTTGAATTGTCGCGGCAATCTCCGCCCCGATACCATACGAGTACCAATCTTCTTCCAGCACCACGGCCCGGTTGGTTTTCTTCACCGATTCGATGATTGTTGTGCGGTCGAGCGGGCGTAGTGAGCGCAGGTCAACCACCTCAACGCTGATGCCTTCTTGCGCGAGGTTCTGCGCCACCTGCAGCGCGACAACCGTCATACGCGAGTAGGACACCACGGTCACATCGGTGCCAGCGCGTTTCACTTCGGCCACGCCAATCGGCAGGGTGTAATCCTCATCGCGGGGAACTTCGCCCTTCGTATCGTACAGCGCCAGGCTTTCGATAAAAATAACCGGGTCGTCGTCGCGCACAGCCGACCGCATCAGGCCTTTCACGTCGTAGGGCGTTGCGGGGGCAACCACCTTCAGGCCCGGGCAATACGCGAACCAGTTCTCGAAGCTTTGGGAGTGCGTAGCCGCAAGCTGGCCCACACCGCCTGAAGGGGTGCGAATAACCAGAGGCACGCGTACTTGCCCACCAAACATGTAGTGAATTTTCGAGGCGTGGTTCACGATCTGGTCGATTGCCACCAGAATGAAGTTGATCGTCATAATTTCGACGATCGGGCGCATGCCGAGCATTGCTGCGCCCACGGCCAGACCAACAAAGCCTTCTTCCGCAATCGGCGTATCGACGACGCGGTGTTTGCCAAATTCGCTTTGCAGGCCCTCGGTAATGCGGTACGAGCCCTGGAACTTCCCAATCTCTTCGCCCATCAGCACGACATTCGAGTCGCGCGCCAACTCCTCCCCCAAGGTATCGTTTAACGCCTGACGATAGGTCATGATAGCCATGGGTTAGCGCCCTCCTTGTGCATTCTGGGCAATGATTGCGGCCTCGGCGCGGCCGGGCGTATTCGGTACCGGCGTTGCATACATATAGTCGAAGAGATCTTCGATCTTTGGGTTCGGGCTATGCTCGGCGAAATCAATCGCCTCTTGCACTTCCTGGTCGATGCGGCTGGCAGTTGCCTTGAGCCAGGCATCATCAACCACACCCGCCAGCACGAGCTGGTGTGCAAAATGCGGGAGCGGATCGTTCGCATTGCGGCCCTGTTTCACGGCCTCGGGATCGCGGTAGCGATCGGAGTCAATTACCGAGTGGCCGCGAAAACGGAAACTAACGGCCTCAAGAATAGCGGGTTTCTTCTCTTGCTCGGCACGCTCTCGCAGGCGGCGCGTGGCATCACGCATAGCCAGCACATCGGTACCGTCTACGCGCTCGCCATGCATGCGGAATGCACAGCCGCGCTTATAGAGATCTGGCTCGGCGGCACCTTCATCCACGGTCGTGCCCATGCCATAGCCGTTATTCACAACCAGGAAGATAACGGGCAAATCCCAGAGTGCGGCAAGATTAAGCGATTCGTGCCAGGCGCCGATATTGGTCGTTGCATCGCCCATCTGGCATACCACCACGCCGGGTTTGCCCTGATATTTCAGTGCATAGGCCGCGCCAGTAGCTAGGGGAAGCTGGCCGCCAACAATGGCATAGCCGCCCATAAAATGGGCTGTAGCATCGAATAGGTGCATCGAGCCGCCACGGCCACGCGAAACGCCGGTTTCCTTCCCAAACAGCTCGGCCATTACCGGGCCTGGCGCAACCCCGCGCGCAATAATATAGCCGTGCTCGCGGTAATTGGTAAAAATATAATCCGCTGGTGTAAGCGCCGCCATTAATCCAACAATCGTCGCTTCTTCACCCAGATTCAGGTGGCAGTAGCCGCCGATTTTTGCCTTCGTGTACATCTCGCTCGTGCGCTCTTCAAAGCGACGCAGCAACAGCATTTGTGCATAATATTGCTGTAGCTCCTGCGGGTTTTCGCTCGATAGATCGCGCCCGGCCGGCTCCGCGCCCGTAGTAGGCTGATTGGTTCGTTTGGCCATGAAATATGCTCCTTTATGCCGTTCAAGACACACCAGAACACAGCGGGTGCCTCCTTACCCACTGTGTGCCCCCAGGCATGTCAAATGCCCATCACATACCAGGATGCATGGTCTCGTGTGTAAAAACACTCTTGGGTGCGTGGCAGCGTGGGCATTGCTCCGGTGCATCTGGCCCGCGCACAACTTCGCCACACACGGGGCATACCCAGCGCATGGCAATCTGTTTGATCAGATCCGAGCGGCTTACAATGCCCACCAGCCGATCGCCGCGCAATACTGGCACCCGGCGAATCCGCCGATTGGCGAGCAGGTGCGATACTTCTTCCACATTCGTATCTTCGGTGATACTAATGACCCCACGGCTCATAATATCAGCCACGGTGTTGCCCTGCTTCGAGATAAAGTCGTATTCAGTCACCAACCCCACCAGTGCGCCTGCTGCATTCACTACCGGCAGGCCGCTAATGCGGTGGCGGGCTAACACGCGAGCAGCATCTTCAATCGTGCTATCTTCGAGCACGCTGATCACATCAGAGGTCATAATTTCACGCACTTGCATTGCTATCTCCTCATATGATAGGCAGGCGGGTTGAAATACCGGTGTTACGATTGCAGTGATGTATACCGATTGCCTGGCTGAATCCCCTGGATGACATGTACCAAGTCGGGCAGACTCAGGTGCGAGGGCACGCGCGGTGGGGCTTTGGGGCTACCGCATAACAACAGCCGTGTGCTTGGGTGTAAATACCAATCGGCGTCGCCATCTATAACACGCAGATCATGATAGATGGGTGTCAAATCCACATCCGAGCGCGCCTGGGCGGCAATGCCCATCCAACCGTGACCGTCGCGGTAAGCATAGAGTATCGCGCCATGGCGGTAGGCTAGCTTGCTCGATCCGCCATCATCACTTTCCATGGCAATACCTAGCCCCCAACGAGTATCAAATTCGACGCGCTGCGCAAAGGCACGCTCAAGCCGAATCTGGCGCGACTCTTGCTCGTACCAGGCATCGAGATTGGGCAGCATCGCAAAGGCAACATGCCGGGGCCGATTGGGAAAGAGCAGGTTATAGCCGGTAATGAGCGCGTTAATATTGAAGAAGCCCATCTCACTGGCGGGGGCCAGCGCATGATCGATCTGACACACTTGCCGCACTATACGTTCAAGTGCCGCATCGTAGGGTGCGACCGCGCGCCGCACCAGCTCAGCCGAGCACAAGGTGCGCGCCTTGCGCTGATGATGGTCGAAGCGACCGCCGCCAGTATCAACATGAATAATTCGTGGGTTTGAATCGACAGGCTGGTTCTGCCAGGTTGTGCCAGCCGGGACAAACTCAAGCTCAGCGCTGGCTGCATTATCAAAACGGATCAACATCCATATGGCAGTCAGGCAATCAAGGTCAGGTGCGAGATGTCCTACAATCGTTAAGGGCTGCGCCAAGAAGCCGCGCTCGCTTTCCAGTTTGTGTACTGTAGTAGACGTATGAGGCCATGTGGGTAATATAGTATGACGCATATGCGGCAGCATCGCCCCAGTGGCATATGCCGCCCGCATAAAACGCGACAATTCTGCGGTGTGATGCTAAATATAGGCCAAAAGTATAGCAGAAAGGGGTGGGGTGCGCAACTAAATGTCTACGCCAAGCTCATATTGCTGCAATGATGGCGCTCTGCCGTTTTCTAGGTCGGTGCCTGGATGTGCGGTGTATCGTCCAGGTTCCGCCAAATACGAATAATACTGATTCCTTGGCTTTTCTCGTGCAGGGCCTGGCGTAACCGCCCCGAAACCCACTCATACAACAAATGATGCACCAGATTTGGTTTAATATAACGTTTATAGAAACAGTAGCGGCAACGAAAGTGTGTTCACCGGCTCGCACATCCAGGGATGGAGAGGCAGGTTCAAATCCTGGCGTTGCCACCAACGTAAACGCGGTACCCAAGCTTCGGGTACCGCGTTTGGTTTCATGGCTTCCGCAGGCACATCTACAACAAACGAACGTCCTGCATTTGTATGCGCTTATGAAGATAGCAGCTGAATCTTCGCTGGGCTTTCGGGCTGCCCACCCGTCAGCGCAATCTTCAGCACTTCGTCCATCGACGATACAGGAATGAGCTGTAGGTCGTCGCGCACTTTTTGCGGCAGCTCGCTAATATCCTTCGCGTTATCCTTGGGCAGAATGAACGTCTTGATACCAGCGCGATGTGCGGCCAGGGTCTTTTCCTTTAACCCACCAATTGGTAACACCTTGCCGCGCAACGTCACTTCGCCCGTCATTGCCACATCGCGCCGTACAGGTTTCCCCGTCATGGCCGATATTAGCGCGGTAGTAAGCGTAATGCCCGCCGATGGCCCATCCTTTGGTACCGCACCCTCGGGAACATGGACATGAATGTTGTGCTCGTCGAAGTAATTCGGGTCAACGCCGAGCTGCTCGGCACGGTAGCGCGCGTATGAAAGTGCCGCCTGCGCCGATTCTTTCATTACATCGCCGAGCTGGCCGGTAAGCTGCAAAATGCCCTTTCCGCGTACTGGCAGTACCTCAATCGAAAGCGTATCGCCGCCGGTTGGCGACCAGTACACCCCTGTTGCGACGCCGATTTCATCCTTCTCCTCGGCCAGGCCAAACGAGAAGCGCTCTGGCCCCAGGTATGCAACAATATCGGCCTCGTCGATCACATAATTAACCGGCGCTTCGCCACTATCGCTCGCCGCCGCCACTTTCCGCGCAACCTTGCGGCACAGGCTGGCCAGCTCGCGTTCGAGGTTGCGCACGCCCGCCTCGCGGGTATACTCACGAATGAGCTTGAGTAACGCCGCGTTCGTGATTGTCAGCTGCTCGGGCGTCAGGCCGTGGAAGTCGCGCTGCTTGCGCACCAGGAAACCCTGCGCAATGCCCAGCTTCTCATCTTCGGTATAGCCGCCGATCTCGATCACTTCCATACGGTCGCGCAGTGGCCCAGGGATCGGGTCGAGCTGGTTGGCGGTGGCAATGAATACGACCTGCGACAGATCGTAGGGGATTTCCAGGTAGTGATCTGAGAACGTATTATTCTGCTCGGGGTCGAGCACCTCAAGCAGCGCCGAAGTTGGGTCGCCACGGAAATCCTGCCCGATCTTGTCCACCTCATCGAGGATGTATACCGGGTAGCGCGATTTCGCGGTCTTCATACCCTGAATAATCCGCCCTGGCATTGCGCCAATATAGGTGCGCCGATGCCCGCGAATTTCGGCCTCGTCGCGAATGCCGCCCAGGCTTGTGCGCACAAAGGCCCGGCCCAGCGCGCGTGCGATCGAGCGGCCCAGGCTGGTTTTGCCCACACCGGGCGGCCCCACCAGGCACAAGATCGGGCTGCGCATGCGGCTGCCAGCCAGCTTACGCACTGCCAGATATTCGAGCAAGCGCTCTTTTACCTTTTCCAGGCCATAATGATCTTCATCAAGCACTTCCTGGGCCTGTGCGATACTAATCTCGCTAATCTCTTCTTCCGCCCACGGCAAGTTAATGATCCAGTCAAGGTAGGTGCGAATAACGCCTGCTTCGGGGCTATTCATTCCCTGCTGTGCCAGACGCTTCAGCTCGTGGGTGGCCTGCTCTTTGACATAATCGGGAGCTTTTAGATCGGCAATTTTGCGCCGCAGCTCGTCAATCGGGTCGTCGCTATCATCATCTTCGCCTAGCTCGCGGCGAATAACGCGCATTTGCTCGCGCAGGAAGTATTCGCGCTGGCTTTGATCAAGCACTTCTTTGGTATCTTGCTGAATCTTCTGGCGCAGCTTCAATAGTTCAAGCTGGCGCGCGAGCAACATATACGCCCGGCGCAGCCGCTCAACCGGGTCGATCTCGTTGAGAATATCGAGCCGCTCGCTAAACTCGAACGCTGGCGCATAAGTCACAATATCGGCCAGGTGGCCCGGCTTATCGATCCGATGGACAAATGCTACGGCATCCTGTGGTACCTCGCCCAGGTGATCAACAAACTCGTCTACCTGTTGCTTGACGGTATCCATCAGCGCTTCGACTTCCATACCCACTGGCTCGGCATCGGTGATAGGGAGGCAACGCACGCGGTAGAATGGATCGACCTGTACCGCGCTGATCAAATGCGCACGCACCAGACCTTCGAGAATAATACGAACAGTGCCATCGGGTAGTTTAATAAACTCTTCCAAGCGGGCAATCACGCCGATCGGGGGGAGCTGTTGCGGCTGGCCGTTTTTGTAGCCCTCAATCTCGTTCTCAGAAACGAAAATCAACAGCACTTCCTGATCTTCTTCCCATGCCTGCTCCATCGCACGGTACGATTTCCCCTGGCCTACCTGGAGCGGCACCGTCATATGGGGCATGATCACCATTTCTCCCAGCACTACCAATGGTAATTCGCGCTCGGGCGAAGCCGCCAAGGCCTCACCCATCAGCGTGTCGTGCTCGGAGGGCTGCTTGTGTTTAGTCATCGTGTATCCTCGCTTATCAGGCAGGTGCCCGCGTTGTTTCTGTATTTGGAATTAATCCCACTTTTACCGATTCTTAAGCCCATAATTTGTTCGTATACGTGCTCATGGTACCACATCTTTAGCGATTGTGAGCTGATTACAAGCTGAAAACAGAAATCTGTGATACTTCATCTTCTGCTTTCTACACCGATTATTTATCCTTTGAGGTTCGGTCGCTGCTTAACGTTCAGGGAATGCTGATCTGTCCGCCTGGTGTAGCGCGTTGCCCATCGCATCGAGCATAGCTCCCAGCAAGCGCCGCAGCTCTTGTAGCTCGGTGGGCGAGATATGGGCCAGTGTAGTCTGCATCGCTTCATGCCGGGCGCGCTCAATCCGTGTGAGGAGTATACGCCCACGTTCAGTAGCCGCCACTACCACCTGGCGCCGATCATCGTCGGGGCGTCCACGCTCAACCAGGTGCTTTTCGAGCAAGCGATCGACAACACCGGTGAGCGATGCTGCCGATTGGCTTGTAGCACGCGCTAGATCCGACATCTTGCACATGCCGCTGCAATAGCTCAAGTGTAAAAGGGTATAGTACTGCGGCACGGTGAGATCGAAGCGCTCTTCGGCCAAAAGCTGCATAAATTGGCGCTGGCCCAGCCAGCCAAGCTGAAGAATCGCGCGCTCGATTTGCATAAATGGATCATCGGCTGGTGTGGTCATAGATATTTCCTTATACCATCGATAAACCCATAATAATGTAAATATTTAATGCTATTAAGTATATCATTGGCTAGTAGGCGCGTCAAATGCCGCTGCCAGCCCGCGCAACGTTTTTGCAGAGGAATAAACCAGGGTCAATCGTTTCGATTCAATCACCGGGCTACCCTGGCTCTATTACAGCCCCGCCATCATTCCGATCACATCTTGCCCGCCAAAGAGTTCGCGCCGCGCTGTATGATGCTGCTGTGGGTAGGGATTGCAGTACAACGATGCGGGTTAAGGCGAAAGAAATGACATTACGCTCGATATTAATTGTGGATGATGAAGAGAATCAGCGCTTTGTTGTTGAGCAGGCTCTGCGCTCAACAGCATTTGATTGGAATATCTGTACAGCAGCATCGGGGCACGAGGCGCTTGAGTCGCTGGCCGGGCGCTCCCCTGATCTTGTAATTACCGATTACAACATGCCCTACATGAATGGCCTCGATCTTGTTGCACATATTCGGCGGCGTCAAATCGACACCCGGATTATTCTTATGACGGCTTATAGCTCACCCGAGATGCACGCAGCCGCCAGGCGCCTGAAAATCGATTATTGCCTGATTAAGCCGGTACGCCTCAACGAATTACGCCGCCTGGCAACTACTGCCCTTGAAGGATAATACTAGCGTTGTTTGTAGGGTTTTTGCTTACCTAAGCAACTTCTCTATGTTCATGGTCATTGGTTGTGCTACGGCGCAAATGAAGAAAAAGAATATTTTTCAGGAGCCTGACGGCCCCCGCAGCCCCCGCTAGGACAGCAGTATCACTGATACGGAAGCAAAACGCACGGAGCTGTAAGAAGCTACCGTGCGTTTGCACGACATACCGCAAATTGTCTACGCCTTCGCGCTTAGCGGAATTGAATAATTCGCAGGAAACTATCGGCTTTAAGCGATGCGCCACCTACCAGTGCCCCATCAATATCCGGCTGGCTCATAAGCTCATCGACATTATCGGGCTTAACACTACCGCCATATTGGATACGAATCTGGTCGGCAGTTGCCTGGTCATACAGCTCGGCCAGGGTGCCGCGAATAGTTGCGTGCATCGCCTGAGCATCGGCGGGGGTGGCTGTATCGCCCGTGCCAATCGCCCAAACCGGCTCATACGCAATGACAGTATTCAGTAGCTCGCTCGCAGAAACTCCGGCCAGCCCGGCTTTCACCTGGCCTACTACTACCGCTTCAGCCTGGCCTGCGTCGCGCTGGGGTTTGATTTCGCCCACACATAAAATAGGGCGTAGACCGGCGGCCAGGGCCGCACGTAGTTTGCGGTTAATGAGCTCATCGCTCTCGCCAAAAATCTGCCGCCGCTCGCTATGGCCCACAATTGCATACTGGCAGCCTACGTCCTTCAGCATTCCCGGTGCTATCGCCCCGGTGAAGGCACCCTGCGCCTCGTAGAATACATCCTGCGCCCCAAGCATAATCGGCGTCTCTTGCAGCAGCGAGCTCAGCGCGTGGAGTGCCGTATATGGTGGGCATACCAGCACTTCGCGATCGTGTGTGTCGCCAAGATCGCGCAGTAGCGCTTCAACCAGTTCTACCCCTTCACCAACAGTCTTGTACATTTTCCAGTTGCCAGCGATCAATGGTTTACGCATACTAGCTCCTTCTTAGGTTAACATGCTCAGCACAGTACGCAGCCCGGTATTGCTACTGAGCACAAAGGTGAGCAAAATCCCAATCGCAACCGTGATGCCAAACACCAGCGGACTCCAGTTCAGCACTTTTGCGCCATCAAACGGGCCAGCAGGTATCATATTGAACAGCCCAAGCCAGGCATTCAGGCTAAAGCCGACAATACACGTGGTAATAACGATATTCGGCACGCTCATCCGCGCCACAATAATCACCAGCAGTGCAATAAAGAATAATGCCGAAAGTACCAGGTTGGTGGCCGGGCCAGCGAGCGCGATCAGCCCACTCTGGCGCGGTGTGAGGTAGCCGCGATGCCACACGGCACCGGGTGCCGCGATAAAAAATCCGGCAAACGCGATGACAATTGATAATAGCAGCCAGGCGTTGTTTGCCACAAAATGCGCCTGAGCGCCATACTTGCGTGCGACAATTCGGTGGGCTAGCTCGTGTAGCACGAAGCCCAACCCACACACAATTGCGGATACCAGCAGGTTTGTAAGAAAGGTGCTGCTGAGAATATTACCAGCACCAGTTTGCAGAATAGCATAGGCTATGGTTGTGCCTGACCATGCTTTCAGCAGCTCAACATTATCATTCGCTTGGCCGTTGAAAACAGCTTCATCCGGCATTTGAAACATGCGATTCACAACTGCTCACTTTCCTCATTTACTCACAATATGCAATAGCCATTGAAGTATTTGCTCATTCCCAAGGGCAAATGTCAATACTAGCCCCACCGCTACTATCAGCCCATACCTCATTGGTTGTGCCTGCCAGCTCACCGCCCCGTCGAATGGCGCTACTGGTAGCAGGCTGCTCAGGCCGAGCATCGCATTCATGCGGAAACCAACATAGCCAGCATACAGCCACCATGGTGGTACGGCCACCTGGTATAGCATGACGACGCTCAGCAGCGCAAACCATCCTAGTGCTGCTGCCAGGCTAGCTACCGGGCCGGTCAGGGCGACCGTCGCCTGCTGGGCGCTACCATGGCGCGCACCAGTCCAGCTGATTGCCGGGGCCGCTATGAATACCCCGCCGCAAGCCAGTATGCTAGAAGCCACAGCCCAGCCAGCAATGTTGTTCAGATGAGCGTAGGCACCTGCACGCCGTGCAGCCAGTGCGTGCGCCCCTTCATGGATTGTTACTGCCAGCGCGGCATTCAGCCCGGCGACCCACAGCTTTTCCTGAAAGGCCGGGCAGAGCCATGCAAAGAACGGAAACTCAGGGCATATAACCTGTGCAGGCAGCCGTAACTGCCACAAGGCCCCACCCGCATGATACACGGCAAACGACACACTTACGCTCAGCCAATAGCCCGCTAGGTGCCGCCATACGCTCATGGGCGCGCATCGGGCGCGGGCTCATCATCTGCTGGGATGGAGCTACCGGCAGGCTGCCAGGCATGCGCGCCCAGCAAGGGCACAAACCGCACCTCGCCCAGGCGCTCAGTGTAGATTTGATGGTTTGTGCGCGTTAAGCGCAGCAGCAACTGGGTATCGCGCCCGCCTACCGGAATGACCAGCCGCCCACCCTCGCCAAGCTGTTGGCGCAAAGGCAAAGGCACCCATGGTGCCGCTGCCGAAACTGCAATTCCATCGTAGGGCGCATACTCAGGCAGGCCCAGGGTTCCATCGCCAGTGATTACATGCACATTGGTATATCCAAGTTGGTGCAATCGGCGCTCAGCCTCTTCGGCCAGCGCGGGTTTACGTTCGATGGTATACACCTCACCTACCAGCAAGCTCAGCACGGCAGCAGCATAGCCCGAACCAGTGCCAATATCGAGCACCCGTTCGCGCGGTGCCAGGCGCAATGCCTGGGCCATGAGCGCCACAATAAATGGCTGCGAAATCGTCTGCCCTTCGTTTATTGGCAACGCATGGTCGCCATACGCTCGCCTGCGCGCGGCCTCGGGCACAAACAAATGCCGTGGCACATAGGCCATTGCATCGAGCACCTGGGAATCGCGAATACCGCGCTGCTCAAGCTGCGTGCGAACCATTGCGCTGCGATCGTCTCGTGTATTCATAGTGCGCTCCTCGCCGATATTATACCGCAGCCTGCCAAATACGGCAGCACGTCGTATTCCCTGGCAAAATCGGGCTAAACTGGCGAGTCTATTGGGCACATTTTGTCGTTCATATGTTTGATATGGTAATACTCTGGTACCGCCCACCTGATACATTATCCCCAGTTAGTACTCGACATACGAACTGTGCCGCCACGTAGCGGCCTCATCAGGAAAGCAACAATGTCGCACAACATTTCAGATGCCGAGCTAGTTCTCCGTGCAAAGCAGGGTGACCATGGCGCGTTCACGCAGATCTACGAGCGCTATGCACCGGCAATCTATCGGTATATCTATTTTCGGCTCGGCGAGGCAGAGTTGGCAGAAGATCTCCAGGCAGAGGTTTTCCTTCGGATGTTCGAGGGGCTACATCGATATGAAGATCGCGGCTGGCCGATTTCGGCCTGGCTGTATCGCATTGCGCGCGACCGCACAATTGATGTGATGCGGCGGCGGCGTAACCGCCAGCAGGTGCCGCTTGATAATTGGAATGGCAGCTGCGAAGGCCCGGAAAATAGTGTGAGCGCACAGCTCGAATACGAGGAACTGACGCGTACACTCAATGATCTTACCGATGAGCAGCGGCAGGTTATTCAGCTGCGTTTCCTGTCCGAAATGTCGATTCAGGAAGTGGCGCAAAAACTTGGCCGTACTGAAGGCTCGGTTAAAGCGCTACAGCATCGTGGGCTACAATCGTTGGCGCGCCGCCTGCAGGCGCCAGTGGCCGCGTGCCCATAATTTCAATATTATATCTACGACGCATATATACTTCAGTAGCAATTACGCAATTAAGCAACGAATCTCCTTGTATGGAACTGGGCGAATAACCGAGTTCTATACAAGGAGATTTTGTATGCGTTCAGATCCACCTCAACAGTTGTGTGGTACACACCGCTTGCCCTGCGGATTGCAATGATCTAGCCCAAGCTTTGTTCTATAATACACACAAGGCGCAAGAGGATGTCGTACAAAATTCGGTTGCATATGTGTATCTCACACACGACGCATGACGCACTACAAAGCTAAATACTAAGCTCGTAGTGCGTAATACTACGAGCGAATTTGGTGTGAGTCGATTGCTCAATGCCAGTTAACAAAGGGGGAATCATGGCTTACAGTGAAGACCTGGCCCAGCGTGTGCGCGTCGCACTAGCCGAGCAGCCCGTTGTTGATGAAAAGAAGATGTTCGGTGGGCTGGCGTTTATGGTCAACAACCATATGTGCTGCGGTATTCTCGGCAGCGAACTGATGGTGCGGGTTGGCCCCGAGCGCTACGCCGAAGCACTCGCCCAACCCCATGCGCGCGTCATGGATTTCACTCACCGCGCCTCACGCGGTATGGTCATGGTCGACGCTGCCGGGCTGGCTAGCGACGCAACCCTGAACGAATGGGTGGCGCGGGGTTTGGCATTTGTGCAGGGGCTACCGCCAAAATAACCCAACGTGCTGGGACACGATGGTATTATGCTACACCACCACAATCGGCATATCGGCTGGGCACGGCCGCGCGCGTGGTGCCTGCGCGGCGCTGAATCGCCACAATCCCATCGTGCAGCGCCTCGACATCGGCGGCGTCGTTGTAAATCGCAAAGCTGGCGCGCGCGCTGGCGGTCAGCCCCAAGCGGCGGTGCAGTGGGTGCGCACAGTGCCGCCCCGAACGAATCGCAACGCCGCACTGGTCGAGCGCCAGCGCCAGATCTTGCGGCGCGATGCCCTCAACCGTAAAGGTCACCACCCCGCTGCGCAGCTCGGGGTCGCGCGGGCCGAAAAGCTGCACGCCGGGCAGCTCGCCCAGCAGCTCAAGCGCGTAGGTCACCAGCTCACGTTCATGTGCTCGCACCCGCTCCATTCCGATCGCTTCAAGGTAATCAATCGCCGCGCCCAGGCCAATCGCCTCAACAAACGCGGGCGTGCCAGCCTCGAATTTCAGCGGCGCGGCTTCCCATTCCACCGCATCGAAATCGACCTCGCGCGCGACATCGCCGCCGGTGAGGAAGGGCGGCATGGCGGCCAACAGATCGGCGCGGCCATACAGCGCGCCAATGCCGGTAGGGCCAAGCATTTTGTGGCCTGAAAATACCAGGAAATCGGCTCCGAGCGCCTGCACATCGACGGGCAGGTGCGGCACCGACTGGCATGCATCGAGCACCACCACTGCGCCTACGGCATGAGCGCGCGCGATAATCGGGCGCGGGTCGGTGATGGTGCCGAGCACATTCGAGACGTGGGCAAAGCTCACCAGGCGTGTGCGCGGCGTAATCAGCGTGTCGAGCGTGCGCAGATCGAGCGTGCCATCGGGCGTGAGCGGGATACGCTTTAGTACCAGACCGCGCTCGCGCGCCAGCAACTGCCAGGGCAGATCATTCGCATGGTGTTCTAGCTCGGTCAGCACAATTTCATCGCCGGGCTGCAAGAAGGTGCGGCCATACGAGTAGGCCAGTAAGTTCAACGCTTCGGTGGCGTTGCGCGTAAACACGATCTGCTCAGGTGTGGGTGCATGAATGAACGCGGCTACCTTGGCGCGCGCAGCATCGTATAAATCGGTGCTGTGTCGGCTGAAGGCATAGGCACCACGATGTACATTTGCGTAGCTGGTGCGATAGAGCGAATCCATTGTTTCGAGCACCTGCACCGGCTTCTGCGATGAGGCCGCGCTATCGAGGAACACCAGTGGACGCCCATGCACCAGCTGCGCCAGCGCTGGAAAATCGCGGCGAATGCGTGCGACATCGATGACCGCTTCAGGAGCCGGAAGCGCGAACGAACTCATGGCTTGCACCTTTCTGCCGATTACAGCACATAAAAACACTCACCGTGCTGAACGATGAGTGCTTGAAGCCGCATGCCAACAAAAATCCCTTTCCACAAACATATGGAAAGGGCGTGACAACTCTGCTCGCCTCTCATCTTCCAGTACATACTGCCGGATTTGGCACCCTAATGATCAAAGCCCGAGCGTTGCATTTTGGTGTGACGTTGCTGTCTCACACAACCGCAAACTTTGGCTCCTTTCCAGGGTTGCCGAGGCTTCACAGGGCCGATCCCTCCACCTCTCTGGATAAGAGTATGCGCATATGCACTTGTTAACGAGCGTAATGATACGCGAATTACTCAAGATTGTCAACTTTGTTATGCGCTCCTGCGCTGCCGCACAAGCCGCCGGAACGCGCTATCATAGCGCTATACGTGTAGGCTAGCGACCGCAAGGAGGCGTGCTATGCTGGCTGCCCCACCATTGGTTCTTCCCGCCGATCGCCCGGTGCTGCTGCTCGACATTGACGGCGTCATTAACGTATTCCAGTGCTCACTGGCCCGCGAAACCCAGGTTGCACCACACTTACCAATGCTGAAGCTGCTGCCGGGCTTGAACGATTGGCTGGCGCAGCTCGACCATGCGTTTTATATTGTGTGGTGCTCGCACTGGGGTGCGCTGGTGAATATCGACGCGGCGGCGGCATGGGGGCTCGCGCCGCGCCCACTCATTGCGCCGCTGCCCGAAGCAGCAGCCCACCCCGATTGGAAGGCGCACGCGGTCCGGCGCGTTTTTGCTGATTGGGACGGGCCGATCGCCTGGGTAGAGGATGGCTTTACATCACAAGCACATACCTGGGCCGCCGCGCGCCTGCGCGCCCGCCGCCCGACCTGGCTCGTCGATGTGCGTGACACCGGGCTAACTGCCGAGGTCACGCAGCTACTGCTTGAATGGGCCACGATGATAGCGCAACAATGATAGGACTTTCGCTTACTTGTTTATTTGCCTACGGCAGCATGGTACTTTTTTCGTTGTTGGTGATGTTTTGCGCGGAGCGCAAAACATCACCAACAACATGAAGAATTTGCTTGAGTAAGCGAAAGTCCTGAAGCGGTGGCTCCTTCTTACGGCGCGCTGCCACCGCTTTGTCCTGGTAGCCAGGCCAGCGGCGAGGCGAAATCGACTTGTGCGACGATCCGTTCCCTTGGTCCCTGGCTGGGCCGCCAGCGCCAGACCTCTCCTGCCACACCTTCTGTGCCAAAGGGCTGATCTGATGGTAGATCAGGCTTCCAGCCTGGTGGCAGCAGCACCGCCAGATCATCGCCGCCAGGCGCCCACGCAGCCGCCTGGGCGCGCGCGAGCCTACCAACCACTTGCCCTTGCGCAGTGATAGAACCATCGGGGAGCGCGATTTCGTGGGTGCCGCCAAGCTGCAATACCGACACCGACCAGTTATCGTAGCCACCGAAGCCGCGCGCATCACTGAAATTATTTTCGACGATCGCCACACTGCCACCAGTAGGCGCGAATTGTGCTGGCAGCAGCCAGCCTGCGCCGTCGTTGAGCGGCTGCCCTTTGCCCGCGAACGAGCCGCTTATTTCAGTCATCGCCAGATCAACCAGCGCGCGGTAGCCAATGAAGCGCTGGTAGCTCAGCTGTGTGCCGTCTGGCGACCAGGACGGGGCATACACAAGTAGTCCCTGCTTGTTGGGCTGGGCATTCGGCGCGGCGTTCGCAGTAGCGAAATCCCAGCCGTTCTGGCCCTGGCGATTGATCAGGCGAATAGCGTTGGCCGCGTTCGGTGTTGCGGCACTATCCTGACGCATGCTCGGCGGCGTGGCATAGGCAATGCGCTTCCCATCTGGCGAGATCGCCGGGTCGCAGCCTGGGCCGAATTTCTGTGCCGTCTGGTCGGCAAGCGTGCGCACATACACCTGGCTGACCGCGCACCAGGCCGACCATTCGAGCCAGCTGTGTGCGTAGGGGGCGCTTGAGGCCGAGGTGGCATAGGCTAGCGCTGTTCCATCGGGTGCCCAGGTGGGTGTGGCTTCGACCAGGGTGTCGCCATCGCTGGTGATTTGTCGCAGCCCGCTGCCATCGCGCCCTACCAGCCAGATATCGATGCCGCCAGGAGTGGCATTCTTGCCAAGATTGCGAATGAGCGCGATGGTACGAGCATCAGGTGTGGGTAGGAACTCGGTTACATTCTTCGCCAGGGTGCGCTCGGTGCGGGTGCCAAGATCGAATGCAATCAGTGTGTTCTGGCGTAAGAACAGGAGCTCGTCGTTCAGACCGACGGCGGGCGCACTGGTAGGCTGGGCGGGTGAATCGGTTGACAATGGCGGCGTCGTTGGTTCAGCGCTTGCGGCAGGCATAGCGCTCGGCTCAATCGAGGGGATAATTGTCGCCACAGCTGCGGTTGGTTGTACAGTTGTAGCTGGGACATTGGTTGGCGCGGGCGGAACAGTTATGCCGGGGCTTACCGTCTGAGACTGCGGCGCGCCTCCGTCACATGCGGGCAATAGCACAGCCGCAACACAGAGACATATGAGTCGACGTATATTCATTGGGGGCCTCACTTGGTGCTTGGGCGAGGGCGGCGATGTTCAGGTGGATGTGCCTGTATTGTAGCACGCCCATCATACTCTATCAGCATAGGGTATGCCGCCACCACAATGCAGCGGCAGAACCACCCCGGTTCTGCCGCTGCATTGTGGTGTGTGCACTGCACCAAAGGTTATGAAGCGTTCGCGTCTTTACAGGTGGACTGTGTGGCACAGCTCCTGTGGGCGCTACCTCACGAGCAAGGTTGTTCTAACTGATACTGGCGAATCTGGTCGCAAGTGAGCTGTGGCTGATAGCGATGTGTCAGAATCCATTGGACGAGCTCGGCGTGCGCATCGACCCGCCAGAGCATGAGCGTCTTATCATTTGAGGCCGAGATGGCTGATCGTCCATCAGAGGTAAATGCAACCGCACGCACCGAGGCAGTATGCCCGGTATAGCGCCGCACAATCTCGCCGCTTGAAAGATTCCACAGCAGAATGTATCCATCGTCCGAACCTGAAAGGGCTTGGGTTCCATCAGGACTGAAGGCCACATCCCAGATACTGCTGGTGTGGCCCACCAGGCGCTGGAGCGCCCTCCCCGATGCGATATCCCAGAGAATAAGCACCTTATCATCCGAACCCGACAGCGCGCGTGTGCCGGTGGCATCGACTGCCAGCGCCCGAATGCTCGAGGTATGGCCTTTGAGAGTCTGGAGGGGCTTGCCGGTGGCAACATCCCAAATGATCACCGTCTTATCGGCAGAGGCGGAGAGCGCCAATTGACCGTTGGGCGTAAAAGCGACTGCGTATACCTTGGCGGTGTGGCCCTTGAAGGCACGGATCATCGTGCCGCTTGCCACATCCCACAAGGCCAGGTTAGTATTCTTGCTGTCTGAGCCATCGTTGCCCGAACCCGAGAGCAACATGCTGCCATCAGGACTGAATGCCAGTGCGCTGATTTCCTTGGTATGCACCGACTTATCTTTGTTCAGCACCTTGAGCACGTTGCGAGTGGTAAGATCCCAGAGAATAATCGTGCCATCGCGCTCATTCGCCCCCGAGGCCGCCATCTGCTCATCGGCGCGTAATGCCAGGCTGCCAATAGCGTCGTTATGGCCATTCAGCGAATAAAGCGGCTTGCCGGTGGCAACATCCCAGATAATGATTGACCTATCACCCGAGCTAGACAGGGCACGGGTGCCGTCTCGGCTCAGCACCACCCGATTGACTCGATCGACATGCCCAACAAATGTGCGAATAGCAGCACCATTTGTCAAATCCCACAGCCGCAGCGTGTTGTCGAATGATCCGCTGAGGACGCTCTTTCCATCGGGTAGGAATGTCACGCTCTGGATATCGGCGCCGTGGCCGCGTAGGAAGAAGAGCGGCTGCCCGGTTGCAATATTCCATACGCCAATGCGCCCATCGCGCGACCCCGACAGTGCCTGCTTGCCGTCGGGGCTGAAGGCAATACTCCACACTTCCCTGGTATGGCCGCGCATCCGGCTGATGATCGCACCCGTAGCGGCGTCCCATAGGATAAGCGTCGTATCTGAAGAGCCTGACAGAATCGAGCTACCATCGGGACTGAATGCAACACTCTGCACAGTTTCGGCGTGGCCCTTGAATGGTTGACCGATTTGTTTGCCACTTGCCACATCCCACAGGATCAGGGTTTGATCGGCCGAGCCAGAGACAGCGCGCATGCCATCGGGGCTGAATGCGACAGCCTTCACTTCCTGGCTATGGCCAGCCAGCTGCCTGAGCGGCTTGCGCGTGGCAACATCCCAGATCATCAGCGTGTGATCATTCGATGCGGAGATGATTTTCGAGTCGTCCGGGCTGAAGACCGCCGCAAACACATCGCCTTTATGCCCACGCAGTGGCTCGCCGATTGGCTTCCAGGTCGCCACCTCCCAGAGGATCATGGTGTCGTCTTTCGCACCCGATACAGCCAGCCTGCCGCTGTGGCTCCATGCGATTGTAAACACGTCGTCGGTATGGCCTTCGAGCGTGCGCAGCCTGGTTCCAGTCTTCAGATCCCAGAGTATAATAGTGTTATCGCGCGAAGCTGAGAGTGCTTGGGTGCCATCAGGGCTGACGGCAACGCTCATCACCGGGCCGCTATGCCCGGTCAGCAGCTTGCGCGTACCGGGCGCATAGGCTGCCTGCGCCAATGCAAGCTGGGCGGCATTGGTGGGGGTGCTGGCCTGGTTGGCGCTCAGCGCCAGCGCTAAGGCAAGGTCGGTATTGCCTTCGCTCAGCGCGGCCTGTGCATCGGCCGCCAGGGTCAGGTTGCGCGCCTCGTTCGCACTTTGCTCGGCCCGCGCTTTCTGGTCGCGCGCTGCCGCCGCATTTTGCTCGGCAATGTTTTTCTGTTTACGGGCCTCATTCGCGCTTTGCTCGGCCTGCGCGGCGTTCTGCTCGGCGCGGCTGCGCTGCGAGAAGGCAAAAGCTGCCAGCAGCAAGCCGAGCACGGCGGCCGCCGAGGCCATGCCCACCAGCGCACGCAGAAAGGTTTTCGAGCGCTGTTCAAGTGCCTGCTCGCGCTGGGCGCGCACCAGTTCGGCAATGTTCTGTGTATCGCGCTCGGACAGGCTGGCATCCATATAGGCCCGCTCTTCGGTATTCAGCGCCAGATGCGTTTCGGCAGCCCAGGTTTCGAGCTGCGTTAGGCGCGCGCCGCTAGCCAAAAAGCTGCGTTCGCGTCCGCTGGCGGCCCATTCTGCCGCCGCCGCCCCTAGCCGTCGCTGCTGGCGCACATCATCGCGGCTGGCGTCGAGCCAGCTGCGCAACCGTTCCCAGGTGCGGATCAGCGCCTCGTGGGCTACTTCTACTGTCGGTGTACGGGTGATTTGGTCGCGGTCGCCGGTCAGCAGCCGATACTGGCTGTAGAGGTCGAGCACAGCATCAATCGGCGCTGCGCCAGTGCCGGGCGCGCTGGCGATGGTAGTCAATTCGCTGCGCCGTACCCGCCGCCGGGTATCCTCCACGCCCTCACCCAGAGTTACCAGCCGCAGAAAAATTTGGCGGGTAACTGCTTGCTGGGCTGTATTCATTTCACTGTACAGATCCTCGGCGCGACGAGCCAGCGCACCTAGTACGCCACCACTGGCCTGGTAGCTCGCGAGTGTGAGCAGTCGCCCTTGTCGCCGTTCAAACAGTTCTGTCAGGGCGTATTGCAGCAGCGGCAACGCGCCCGGCTGCTCATCGACATCCGCCACAATCGCTTCGACCAGCTCAGGTTCGGCGCGCAGACCGGCCTGCAGGGCTGGCTGCACAATTGCTTCTTTCAGCTCGTCGGCAACCATAGGCATCACTAGCTCGGTGCGCTCGCGCATCATAGTACTAAAGCCTGGGTAGAGCAGCGGTCGGTCGTAGAAATCAGCCCGCAACGTTGCAACCACACGCAAGCGGCTCGTGCGGTCGCTTGCAGCGCTGAGCAGCATGTTCATGAAATGACGGCGCTGCGCTTCATCGTCAACGAGCGTAAACAGTTCTTCGAACTGGTCGATTACCAGTACTACCTCGGTTGAGCTATCGCCGGGCAGAATCTGCTTGATCGTGTGCAACAGGCCGCGCGGATTATGGCTGAGCTCTTGGGTAAGGTTCGTGGGCGGATTCACTGCGATGCTTAGCAGGGCTTGGGCTAGGTTCTCGACCGGATTGCTACCGGGAAACAGCTCGACGACATACCACCGCTCGGAACCGTGGAGCGCACCTTGTTTGAGTGCGGGAATAAGACCCGCGCGTACCACGCTCGATTTGCCCGAACCCGAGGGGCCAACGACGGCCAGGAAGCGGCTGAACTCACCCGTCTCGCGCATCCGCTCTAACAGTGCTTCCACCAGCGTCTCGCGTCCGAAGAAATCGTTGGTGTCGGCTTCTTGGAAGGCGCGCAGACCTTTGTAAGGGTTGAGATAGGGCAATGTCTCGGGTTCGTGCTCAAGTGCAGGCAGCTCAATAATTCCGGTTTCATACGTTGAGCGACGCGCGCCGGGGCTGGGCGTGGGTCGTTCGGCGCCATAGGGTGGCCAGGCGGTTGCTAGCGGGGTAAGGCCCAAGGCCTGCTTGAATTCAGCCAGCATGCTGAGCACATCGGCGTAGCGCTCAGATGGCCTCTTGGCGGTGGCCTTTTGCAGTACGGCATTGACTGCAGGTAGCAAATCGGGCCGGTGCACGGTAATCGGTGGCATTGGCTCGCTTACATGCTTGAACATCAGTGCCAACGGCGTAGCCCCGGCGAAAGGTAGCTTACCAGTCAGAATCTCATAAAGCATGACGCCCATGCTATAAATGTCGGTTTGGGGAGTAATCGGCTGTGCTCTAACCTGCTCGGGTGAGATATACGCTGGGGATCCGACCACGCGGGTCTGGTCAGTCTGGTATGGAGAGGTGCGCTCGCCCAAGTCTTTCGCTATTCCGAAGTCGGCCAGATACGCATTGCCGTCTTCGTCAAGCAGAATATTCGCGGGCTTGAGATCGCGGTGAATGACGCCACGGCGGTGGGCAGTGGTCAGTGCGCCGCCGATCTGGTCGAGCAGGCGCATTAGCTGGGCGGCTGGTAATGGTTCTTGGTGCAACGCAGTGTGCAAGCTACCGCCGCGCAGCCAGCGCATAATAAGATAGGCGCCACTCGGTTCGCGCCAGTAGTCGTAGAGCGGCACAATTGCCGGGTGTTCCAGCCGTGCTACCAGTTGCGCCTCGGACTCGAAACGTCGAATGAACTCGGGGTGGTTGGCGTGCTGCGGTAGAATAATCTTGACGGCGACATCGCGCCCAACCGATGCTTGGTAGGCGCGGTACACCATACCATACCCACCCTCGCCTATCTGCTCGCGCAGCTCGTAGCCCTTCACCGCCTGTGATAATAATTCTTCGCTCATATGTCCCTTCTAGCAACACCAAGTTGGCAGAGTGCGATACTGCTCAGCAGGTACCTGCAAACTGCCAGGCTCTCATCTCTACGACTACTTGCGATGAGTTGATGCTAATCTAGTGGGAACTTGTCGTCGCGTCCACGATAGAGATTCACGAAGGTGGTGGGCGAACGTTGCACGAGCAATGAATAAATAGCTTTGGTGATTCGATAGAATCATACACCAGACACAGCGAAATTGCTATAGCCTCTAGCAGATCTTTCTATAAGACTTCTGGCATGTGTAACGGGTTTAGTGCAGCGTCGTGTACTGTAGAGTAAAAGCGAAGCGGGCACGCCTAAAAGATGTGTAGAGTTCCTGCTGTTGGCACTGCGTAGCGGCAGAACTACCCCGGTTCTGCCGCTGCATTGTGTGCACTGCACCAAAGGTTATGAAGCGTTCGCGTCTTTACAGTTGGTGGTTGGTAAATTGTACAGCTGCTGCTGTTCGCAGGTAAGCTCAGGGAAGGCGCGATTAGCTTTCGCCCAGGCAATAATTTCCGATAGCTGCTCCACCCGCCAGATACGCGTCGTGCCATCTGCCGATGCCGAAATCAGGCGTTTGTCGTTCGGGGTAAAGACGAGCTTATTCACGCCGCGGGCATGGCCCAGGAAGCTGCGCACCTTCTGCTGAAGCTGTAAATCCCACAGCTCTACCTCGCCCTCAACCGACATTGCCACAAAGCGGCCATCTGCCGAAATTGCCACCGCCGTCACCTGGGCGGATTGGGGCGGCGAGGTATAGGTGCGCTTGCCGGTGCTGAGATCCCACACAATAAATTTCGTACCAGTTGTACCGGCTACCAAGAACTTGCCATCGGGCGTCATGGCGAGCTGGGTTGATTTCCCGTCTTTGGCCAAATCCAGCTCGCCAGTTTTCTTGCCGGTTTCGAGATCATAGACCAAAATCTTCGCGCCAGCGCCAGTCGAGGCATAAATCTGCTTGCCATCGGGCGTGATGACAAGCGAGTTAATTGAGTCGTGGCGTACCTTATCCACCATCACGTCAGTGACTTTGTAGAGCGGCTCGCCGCTCGCGACATCCCAGACGATCATGCTAATGTTTTTTAAGTCCGGGTCGGTTACGCGCTTGTCGCTGTAATCATCGCCGCCAGGAATGATCTGGCCGGTCACGACGCGCTTACCATCGGGTGTGAAGACGATGCTATTGAAGCCAAAGGCCTTGAACTTGAAAATTTTCTCGATCTGCTGCGTTTGCAGGTTGGTCATGATGAGCGCACCATCGGCCTTGCCGCCGCCACTGAGCAAGAATTTGCCATCGGGGCTGAGGGCTACCGCGCTCACAGCGCGCTCGTGCCAGCGCAAATCGATTGGGTTGCCGGTTGGCTGGTCATCCTTCAAGTTCCATACTCGCAACAGGCCGTCGTCGATACCGTTGGCGATCAGGCTGGCATCGCTACTAACGCTGATGTCTTTCACCTCGGTGGGGGCAAGCAGGCGCACGGCTTCGGCACCATTGGCTAGATCCCATACGCGGATGGTTTTATCGGCTGAGCCTGAAAGCGCGTGCTTGCTATCTTTGCTGAACACCGCCTGGCGAATATAGCCGCCATGGCCACTCAGCACCGTCAGCGGAATATCTTTCTCCAGATCCCAGACGATGACCTTATTATCGCCGCCGCCCGAGATCGCCTGTGTGCCCGTGCGATTCACGCCGACATAATACACGGTGCCCTTATGCCCGCGCAGCCGATCCACCACCTGGCCGGTCGTTAGATCCCACTTAATAATCTCGCCCGCCGCACCGCCGCTGATGATATAGCGGTCGCCGGGGATCACCGCTACGCCACGCAGCTCGGCTTTATTCGGGTCTTGCAGCTTCTGTACAACCTGGCCGGTATCGGCATCCCACTGAATCAGCGTGGTATCTTCCGAAGTAGAGAAGGCATACTTGCCATCGGAGTTGAACGTCACCAGGTTCGCTTCCTGAGTATGCCCGCCGCTGAACACGCGCGTAGGCGTTTCGCACACCTGGGCGCTGGGCGTAGCACAATCAATATCCCACAGCTTCAGCGTAAAGTCGGAGTTGGCTGTGATGAATTGATTGTGATTCGGGCGCACGGCAATGCCCTTCACCTCGAAGTTCTTGGCCGTGAAGCCCGCTGTATCGGTGAAAATTCGCGTGGGCGTATTGCAATCGGTGGGCGATGGCGTTGCGCAGCTGATGTCCCACAGACGCACCGTGCCATCTTCGGCGGCGGTGAGCACGCGCTTGCCATCGGGCAAGAAGGCGACCTCGCGCAGGCGGCCCGGGTGCCCAATGAAGCGCTTAATCTCTTTGCCGGTTTTGAGATCCCACAGAATGCCAACTTGGTCGTTGCGCCCGCCGGCAAACGCCATTGTTTCATCGGGGCTATACACTACGCTATTGATTACATCAGTGAAACCGCGCTGCGCGCCTTTTTCGTCGGTGTAACCTGCTAGCACCATGCGTGCGCCAGGATTGTATACCACGCTCGCCAGTACCTGCTCGGCCAGCGAGCTGGGGTTGGGCTGCTGGGCGGCGGTCAGTGCTAGCTCGCCCGCCAGGTCTATATTACCCTGGTTGTAGGCAGCTTGCGCGCCCTGGGTAAGCGCCAAGCCCTGGGCCTCGGCCTGAGCGGCTGCCGCTTCCTGGGCTTTCTGGTCGGCACGCTGGGCATTGGCTTGCGCCTGCTGAGCGTTCAGTTCGGCCTGCTGGGCGTTGGCCTGGGCCTGGCTGCGCTGGCTGAATGCAAAAATTGAGAGCAGAATACCCGCGATGGCTGCGACACTTGCCACGCCTACTAGCGCGCGCAAAAACTGCTTCGAGCGCGCTTCGAGCCGCGCCTCGCGTGCTGCCCGCGCAGTTTCGGCGGCCTGGCGCTCGTCGCGCGCGGCGATACTCGCCGCCAGGTATGCCTGTTCCTCGGCGTTCAGCGCGAGGGGTGTTTCGCGCGCCCAGCCTTCCAGCTGATCGAGGCGCGCGCCACTCGCCAGGAAGCTCTTTTCCTGCCCACTGGCAGCCCATTCGGTGGCGGCAGTGGCCAGGCGGCGTTGCTGGCGCACATCTTCCCGGCTAGCATCGAGCCAGTTGCGCAGCCGCCCCCAGGTGCGAATCAGCGCCTCGTGGGCAACTTCTACCGTTGGGGCGCGGGTTTGCGGATCGACATCGAGCGTGAGCAGGCGGTATTGCACAAAGGTATCGATGACCTTGTCGATTGCGGCGGCATTCCCGCCAACTGGCAGCAGCTCGGTGCGCCGAACACGCCGCCGGGTGTCTTCGACGCCTTCGCCCAGGGTTACCAGCCGCAGAAACAGCTGCTGGGCGACGGCTTGTCCTTCGGCATCCAGCCCGGTAAATAGCTCTTCGGCGCGCCGGGCCAATGCGCCTAGCACGCCGCCACTGCCCTGGTATGGGGTAAGCGTCAGTGTGCGCCCGTTACGCCGTTCGAACACTTCGGTGAGGGCGTATTGCAGCAATGGCAGTGCGCCAGGCTGCTCGCCTACGTCGCTCACAATTGCCTCGACCAGCTCGCCATCCACGCGCAACCCGGCGCGCTCGGCAGGCTGCACAATCGCAGCGCGCAGCTCTTCTTCGGTTAAGGGAATAACCACCTCGGTGCGCGCGCGCATGAGCGCACTCAGCCCGGGGTACAGCAATGGCCGGTCATAGAAGTCGGCACGCAGGGTTGCAATGACGCGCACCCGGCTATAGGGGTCGGTTACGGCGTTGATCAGAGTATCGAGGAACAGTGTACGTGCCGCCTCGTCTTCAACCTGCGTAAACACTTCCTCAAACTGGTCGATTACCAGTACGACCTCGGTCTCATCGCCGCCGGGCACTACCTGATCGACAACCCGTAGCAATCCGCCCGCATCGAGCGACAGCGGTTCAACCAGGTTGTTGGGCGGATCGACGGCGATCCGCAGCAGAGCCTGGGCCAATTCTTCCATTGGCTGGTGGCCGGGGAAGAATTCCAGCACATACCACTTATCCGAACCGGGCAGTGCGCCGTGCTTGAGGGCTGGCACCAGGCCAGCGCGCACCACGCTCGATTTGCCCGAGCCGCTGGGGCCAACCACTGCCAGGAAACGCTGGTAGGGCACGTTTTCTTTCAGGCGCGCCAGCAGCGCCTCAATCAGGGCATCGCGGCCAAAGAAGTCGGCGGCGTCGGCTTCCTGAAAGGCGCGCAAGCCTTTGTACGGGTTTTCGTACACTGCTGCGTCGCCGACTGGCTCGAAGAAGGTTGGCAGGTAAATAATATTCGTCTCGTAGGTGGAACGTCGCCCGCCGCTGATGCGGCCGCCCGTGCCTGTGCCCGAAGATGGGGTAGGCGTAGCGCCACTACCCGCAGGCGGCCAGGCGGTTGTGCTGCTTGGGGCCATGCCGAGCGCCTGTTTTAGCTCGCTGATCAGTGTCGCCACGTCGGTATAGCGGTCTTCGGGACGCTTGGCCGTAGCCTTCTGAATGACATCGTTCACTGCATCCGAAAGCGCGGAGTGGCGTGGCACCGGCTCGTTGATATGCTTGAACATGAGCGCAATTGGGGTGGGAGCCTGAAATGGCAGTGTGCCGGTGAGGATTTCGTAGAGCATCACGCCCAGCGAGTAGATGTCGGTTTGTGGGGTAATAGTATCGGCTTTCACCTGCTCGGGCGAGATATAGGCGGGCGAACCAACCACACTGGTCTGGTCGGTCTGGTATGGCGATACTTTCTTGCCCAGGTCTTTGGCAATGCCGAAATCGGCCAGGTAGGCATTCCCATCATCGTCGAGCAGAATATTGGCGGGCTTGAGATCGCGGTGGATGACATGGCGCCGGTGTGCCGCTGCCAGCGCGCCGCCAATCTGGTCGAGGAGCCGCCCGAGCTGCTCGGTTGCAATCGGCCCACGCTGGAGCGCATCGAGCAGGCTGCCGCCGCGTAGCCAGCGCATTACCAGGTACGCCCCATCGGGCTCGCGCCAGTAATCGTAGAGCGGCACGATGTACGGGTGTTCCAGCCGCGCTACTAGCTGCGCTTCCGACTCGAAGCGCCGGATGAACTCGGGGTGGTTGGCGTACTGGGGCAGAATGATCTTGATCGCTACATCACGGCCAACCTGAGCCTGGTAGGCGCGATACACCACGCCATAGCCGCCTTCGCCTAGCGTTTCCCGCAGCTCATACCCCTTCACCACCTGCGATAATCGTTCCTCGATCATATGGCAACCCTCCAACAACGCCAGGGCGGTGGCTGCCAGAAAACACTAGCAGAATCATCCGCGCCTACAATCTATCGTCCTCTGCGCCAGGTCGCTATGAATTGATGCTATTTTAGCGGGAACCGCTCATATAGTGAACGTTGCAGAATGATCGTTTTGGTGAGTGAGGATTGACTGAGCGCTGATCAGGATATAACTATGGTTGTTTCGAGCTTACCATACACAAGGTGCAGCAGGTACGCCACCGCCATATGATGTAGATTATAATGGCACAGCTTTGAAGGAACGAGGAACGAAAAACAGGCACACAACATCGTTGTATGCCTGTTAATGGAGCGGGAGACGGGGTTCGAACCCGCGACCTGCACCTTGGCAAGGTGCCGCTCTACCAACTGAGCCACTCCCGCATTAACACGCGGGGAAGTATAGCATAGGTTATTGATTTGTGCAAATGCTTACACCCCCACTGATCGTGCTGCGGCAGGCAAACACCCCGACTATGTATCCCGGGTCATAAGAAATACGACACCCCACTCAAGATTAGGTACAATAGCACTCATACGCTCGTCGCTCGATATCTAGAAGGAGGCTTTTATGGTTGTCGAACAGCTCGCCAACTACATCAATGGCGCATTTCAGCCCTCGCACGCCAGCGACTTTCTGGATGTGCGCAACCCGGCCACAGCCGAAACCCTTGTGCGTGTGCCAGTAACTCCGCGCGCCGAGGTCGATGCTGCTGCCCAGGCCGCACTCGCCGCCTGGGATGGCTGGCGACGCACACCCGCGCTTGAGCGCATTCAATATCTTTTCAAGCTGAAAAACCTGCTCGAAGAGCACTACAAAGACATTGCGCGCATTATCACGCAGGAATGTGGCAAAACCCTGGCCGAGGCCGAAGCCGAAATGCGCCGTGGTATCGAAAATGTGGAAGTCGCTTGCGGTATCCCCATGCTCATACAGGGCTACAACAACGAAGATATTGCTAGCGGTATCGATGAGCACATGTTCCGCCAGCCGGTCGGCGTGGTCGCGGCGATTACGCCGTTCAACTTTCCAGGCATGATTCCATTGTGGTTTATGCCCTACGCGGTGGCTTGCGGCAACTGCTTCATTCTCAAGCCCTCGGAAAAGGTGCCGCTAACCAGCGCCCGGCTGGCCGCGCTGATTGACCAGGCCGGGTTCCCCAAGGGCGTGTTCCAGGTGGTGAATGGCGCGAAAGAAACCGTTGACGCGATTCTCGATCATCCCGCTATTCGCGCAGTGTCGTTTGTGGGCTCGACTGCGGTGGCGCGCTATGTGTACAGCCGGGCCACCGCCAACGGCAAGCGGGCGCAGTGCCAGGGTGGCGCGAAAAACCCGGTGATTGTGCTGCCCGATGCCGATATGGATATGACCACCAAGATTGTGGCCGATGCGTCGTTTGGCTGCGCGGGCCAGCGCTGCCTGGCCTCGTCGATCGCGATTACAGTGGGTGAGGCACGCGATATGTTTCGTGAGAGCATTGCCGATGCGGCGGCCTCACGCACCGTGGGCTATGGGCTCGACCCGAGCGTGGAGATGGGGCCAGTGATTACGCACGAAAGCCGCCAGCGCATTGAAATGCTGATTGGCAAGGGGGCGAGCGAAGGTGCCAACGTGCTGGTGGATGGCCGCACCCCGGCGATTGCAGGCTATGAGCAGGGGTTCTTTGTACGACCCACAATTCTCGATAACGTTGACCCCAGCAGCGAAATTGCCAAGACCGAGATTTTCGGCCCGGTGCTAAGCCTGATGCATGTCGAAACAATTGACGATGCGATTGCGCTGGTGAATAGCGGTAGCTACGGGAATATGGCTTGTGTGTTCACTAACAGCGGCCCGGCGGCGCGCAAGTTTCGCTACGAGGCGCGGGCGGGCAACATTGGCATTAATGTCGGTGTTGCCGCGCCGATGGCATTTTTCCCGTTTTCGGGCTGGAAAGAGAGCTTCTTCGGCGATCTGCACGCGCAGGGGCGGCACGGCGTCGAATTTTATACCGAAACCAAGGTAGTGGTAGAGCGCTGGCCGAAGGAGTGGAGCCGTAAGTTCTAATCATTTTCGCCCAGCTCGTGTACCGCGCGGCTGATGCGAAGATGGTGAAGGCTTGCGCCACTAGCATTTTTCATTTGCGGCAGCATTTGAGTTAGTACGCGTGTCCTGTTGTACCAAATTGGCGGTGTATCAATTAGGTTGTTATATCGTAGGGTTCGGGGGCGGCGAAGCTGTCCCCGAACTTCCTTTTCTCGTGCGGTGTCTAGTGTAACTGGGCACCACACGAGCTAAACCAAGTTATCAAAAGGATGTAGATTATTGATTATTAAGAAGCTCTCCGCTACAATATTCATTAGGGCAAAATAAATCTACCCCTACGTAGTATGCCCTATGCCTATATATTTAGAGCTTTCGCTTACCCAGGCCACTTTTTCACTTTCGTGATGATGACATGCACCGAGCGCAGGTCATCACCAAGAAAAAGATCTAACGTACCATGCTGCCGCAGGCACAGGAGTGGCATGCGAAAGTCTTAATATTACAAAATGATATTACGCGTCCTTCAGCGCTTCTGCTTGCATATTTGAATATACACGCGGTCATGTCAGACAGACGATAGCCAAACAATGAATCTATATATCACGTTTTTATTATTGCTGGTGGTTTCAACCATCATTTCAGCCAGCTTGATCATCTATACGCTCCGCTTCCGGCATGTAGCCGGAGCATTGCCCTTTACCTTTATTCTAGTTGGCGAAGTGGCATGGATGATCGGGTACTGCGGCGAGTTATTGGCAAATACCCTTGTAGGGAAGATATTCTGGGATAATATCCAGTTTACCGGGGTCGATATCAGTACCGCGAGCATATTATTATTTGCGCTGGTCTATACCCAGCACGAAACCTTTGCCCGCCGCCTGCTGCTATTACTTAGTATCGAACCAATTGTCAACGCGGTTTTGGTATGGACTGATCCAATCCATCATTTGGTGCGCACTGCGGCAAAGCTCGATCTCCAGGGAGCATTTCCTGCACTCGTATACTCTTATGGTTTCTGGATGTGGCTATCTATTATCTATGTATATGTGCTTAATATTGCCGCATTAGCTGTACTCATGCGCGAGCTACTATACTCGCGGCGCTTATACCAGCGCCAGGTACTGGCAGTGATGCTTGGGCTAGCTGTGCCGCTCGGCGGTGCGCTGTTTACTATCAGCCGGGCCGTGCCAATCGCTGGCATGCGCTCGCTCGATATTACCCCGATTACGTTTGCTATTGCGAATCCTATCATCGCCTGGGGCGTCTTCCGCTACCGTTTGCTGGCAATGGTGCCTATCGCCCGGCACCAGGTAGTTGATCAGATGTCCGATGGCGTTATTGTGCTTGATAGTGATTTCCGCCTCGTCGACCTTAATCCGATTGCCTATAGCGCGCTGTGTGTGCCGCCCGATCGTGCGATTGGGCAGCCTGCGAACATCGTAATGCCCGACTGGAATCACCTTTTTAACCAGTATCGGCATACGCCCACCGCCCGCGATGAGATTGCCTTCCAATATCAGGGCGAGCAATTCTATATCGAGCTTCAAATATCGCCATTGACTGACTGGCGCGGCAAGCCAAATGGTCGTCTCGTCGTGTGGCGCGATATTACTGAGCGCAAGCAGGTCGAGCTAGCCGTGCTGATGCAGAAGCAACAGCTGGAAAATCAAACCGTGGCGCTACAGCAAGCGAAAGAAGCCGCCGAAGCCGCTAGCCGTGCGAAAAGCGCCTTTCTCTCCACCATGAGCCACGAATTGCGAACACCGCTCACGGCTATTCTAGGGTACACCGAGCTTCTTGAAACACAGCTTGTGGAAGGTGAATATGAGCAGATGCATAGTGATATTGAGTATGTCAAAATGGCGGGTTCGCATTTACTCAAACTAATCAACAGCGTGCTCGAATATTCTAAGATCGAAGCCGGGAAGCTGATGCTGGCGCGTACCACGTTTGAGGTTGCTGATCTGGTGGATGAGCTAGTAGCGGTAGCGCGCCCATTGATCGAGCATAATCAGAACCTTTTCACGGTATGTATGGATCCTGGTATAGGCGTTATGGTGAATGATCAGCTGCGTGTGCGTCAGATCGTATTGAACTTACTCTCGAACGCCGCTAAATTTACACAGCATGGCGAGGTACGGCTGCATGTTTTTCGCACCGGCAATACCGAATCGGGCACAAGTGAGCAAATTGTTTTTGAAGTAGCGGACACAGGCATTGGCCTTAGCGAAGCGGAAATAGCCCAGCTATTCCATGAATTTACGCAGGTAAATATACAGGGGCGGCAATCTGGAGGAACCGGGCTAGGTTTGGCGCTCAGCCGGAAGCTATGCCAGCTGATGGGCGGCGATATTACGGTAAGCAGTGAGCCAGGTGTTGGCTCGGTATTCCGTGCCTGTATTCCTGCTCAGGCCGTCCTTTCCCTCGCCGAAGCAACCTAAGCGTATGCGGCGTTCTTCGGGTTGGGCAAGATCGGGCAACTAGCTCGAACTCCACCAACTACCCTCTACCAGCATCATTCCCGCCACAATCGGGCGCGATGTATCTTCTCGCACCGCACACTCCAGGATTGATACAAGATTCGCCAGTAATATGACGCACTACCCACTAAGCATTTGGCTTTGTAATGCGTCATGCGTCGTGCATGCTCTACCGTATTTAACCGAATTTGGTATGAGTGTGCAGCGAGGCGGCGCAACTGCAAGACGTTCCGTCACTTCCGCCACAATCCATGGCTTGCAAACTTACCCAACACCTGTTATACTCTTGTTGGGTAAGTTTTAACCTTCAATGTTCCGAAAGGTGATACTACGACCGTATGTCTTTCAAAACACCTAGCGTTCTATCGGGCTTACTGTATCAGGCGAGCACTGCGCCAATTGAGATCGACACGCCTGCCTGGTTTGCCTGGCTGGCCAATGATGCGCATCACAGCTTTCATTTCACCCATGCCGATGGTGATTTTACCGCGCGTAAAGAGCGCAAGCAGCGTGGGCAATGGTATTGGGTGGCTTACCGGCAAGCGCATTGCAAACTACACAAAGCCTACCTGGGCAAGTCGGAAACCTTAAATGCGGCACGCCTCCATGCAGTAGCCCAAACACTTGCACGGGCTTGCAAGAAAGAAATCATACCCGAAGCATCATAGTGACACGCATTCGGTACGCCCTGGCATCCCATCTGTAAATACCAGGGCTTACACGATACCCTGAGTTTTTCGGAATGTTGCCTGCGGCAGCAAGGTATTTGCCTTCTTTTGTGCATCGATTGTGACGCTCCGCGCCACAATCGATGCACCTTAACCATAAAGTACCGCTCTGCCGAAGGCGAAAAGCGCCCACCGTGTAACTCGTGTAAATACTAGGGCTTACACGATACCCTGCGTTTTTCGGGATGTTGCCTGCGGCAGCATGGTACTTCGCCAGTATGTGTAGTTTTTTCGCGCATAGAGCGAAAAACTACACGAAAAGATAGAACGTACCGCGCTGCCGCAGGCAAACATGCCAACGGCGTAAGCCCTGTAAATACGAGTAGAAAGAAAGTGAGGGGGAGATGAATCACGATCTGGCGTTACTTACGAACATTACGGTGGCGCTGGTCGCCGCGTTTGCGGGTGGCTACCTGGCACGCAAGCTCGGGCTGCCCTCACTGGTAGGCTATTTACTGGCGGGGCTGGCAATCGGCCCTTTCACGCCCGGTTTTATCGGCGATATTCATAATATTAGCCAGCTGGCCGAGATGGGCGTCATTTTCATGATGTTTGGGGTCGGGCTGCACTTTTCGCTCAAAGATTTATGGAATGTGCGCCGTATTGCTATTCCGGGTGCGCTGTTACAAATGCTCATTGCCACTGGTCTGGGCCTGGCGCTTACCCAGCTGTGGGGCTGGTCGGTCGTGGCAGGCCTTGTGCTGGGCCTGGCAATCTCAATTGCCAGCACCGTCGTGCTGCTACGCGGGCTAGTGGATCAGGGACTGCTCAATACAGTACATGGCCAGGTCGCCGTCGGCTGGCTGGTGCTCGAAGATCTGGCGACAATTGCAATTCTGGTGTTGCTGCCCGCGCTGTTGGGAAATAGCGGCGGCAACCCCTGGGCTGGCGCTGGGCTAGCGATCTTCAAAACCGGGCTATTCATTGGGCTGATGCTGCTGGTTGGGGCCAAGCTAATGCCCTGGCTGCTCACCCGTATTGCCCATACGCGCTCGCGGGAGCTGTTTATTCTGGCGGTAGTTGCGCTCGCGCTTGGTACTGCGCTTGGGGCAGCGGAGCTGTTTGATGTTTCGTTAGCGCTTGGGGCGTTTCTCGCCGGGGTGGTGATTGGCGAGTCGGATGTGAGTCATCAGGTTGGCGCCGAAGTAATCCCATTCCGCGATATTTTCGCCGTGCTCTTCTTTGTGTCGGTTGGCATGCTAGTAAACCCGGCCGCGCTATGGGCCAGCGCCGGGCAGGTGCTCGCACTTACAGCGCTGATCGTCGTCGGCAAAGCAATATTTACTCTCGTACTTGGGCTGGTGCTACCGGCTACTGCACGCACGATGCTTGTCGTAGCGGTGGGGCTAAGCCAAATCGGCGAATTCTCGTTCATTGTTGGTCAGGCAGGCGTATCCCTAGGTGTGCTCTCGCAAGAGCAGTATGGCCTCATCCTGGCTAGCGCCTTACTGGCGATTGTGCTCAACCCGTTCTTATTCAAAGCACTGCCGCGAATCGAAGTCGCCTTGCAGCGCCAACCCTGGCTCTGGCGCTGGCTCGATCGCAGTGGGCCGCTGCCGCTGCCGCTTACCCATGGCCTGACCAAGCATGTGGTTGTGGTGGGGTATGGCCGTGTAGGAACGCACATCGTACAGGTGCTCGAGCAGCTGCGCGTACCCTACCTCGTGGTCGAGCAGGATGCTGCCCGCGCCGCCGAATTCAAGAAGGCGGGTATGCCAACCCTGTTTGGCGATGCCTCCAATTCTGAGCTACTTACACACGCCGGGCTAGCGCAGGCACGTGCGCTGGTTGTGACTGTGCCCGAGGAGGCTGCCGCCGAGCTTATTGTGACGGCGGCACGCGATCTCGCGCCAGCGCTGCCGATAGTCGCGCGGGCCGCAACTATTGATGGTATGCAGCGCTTGAGCGAGCATGGTGCCAAAGAGGTGATTCAGCCCGAGCTTGAGGGTGGCCTGGAAATTGTGCGCCACACGCTGCTGACTTTGGGCTACCCACTGTTGCAGGTGCAACAGTATACCGATGCTGTGCGCCACGATGCCTACAATACGAGCGTGACGACCCCCGCCGAGCAGCAGACACTTGAGCTGCTGGTGGCGGCAGTGCGCGGCATGGATATTACCTGGCAGACAATCCCCGCCGATAGTTCGCTGATCGGACACACACTCGCCGAAACCAATTTGCGTGCCCACACTGGTGCTTCGGTGATTGCTCTGGTACGTGCCGGGCAGGTGCTAGCCAACCCGAAATCGAGTACAACGTTTATGGGCGGCGATAGCGTCGGGTTGATTGGCAATACCGCCCAAATTAGCTCTGCCATGCAGCTCATCACTTCGGCGCAAGCCTTTGTAGGCGCCCCTCAACTTGCCAATGATGCGCCTGCATTGGCATAACAGCAATAGCAGCGGCGCAGGTGTGGCACTGTAACTGAGCACTGCATTCCACCCTGCGCACGATTGCGCCGCGCCACAGGCTATGCTATACTGCCCGCACGGCGATGAGCCAGAGGAGTACCCAACGAAGCGGCCAGCAGCGAGCCGGGGAGCGTGCAAGCCCGGTGGTACGGCGGCGGGGAAAGGCGCTGGGGAGCCATGTTTTTGAGAGCGACCGTGCGAAGGGTAAAGGTAAAAGGTAACAGTGGCAACGACTTTTGCCTTCTGACTTTTCACTTTGGCCTTTGCAGGTAACTGGGGTGGAACCGCGCATCGCTACCCGGTGCGTCCCCAGGCGATAGTTTGATCGCCTGGGCTTTTTGTTGCCCAGCGCAGAAAGGAAAGGTTCTATGTCTGCCCAAACCCTTGAGCAAGTTGTATCGCTGGCGAAACGGCGCGGCTTCATTTTTCCCAGCTCCGAAATCTATGGTGGCCTGCAAGGCGTGTTCGATTATGGCCCACTGGGCGTTGAGCTGAAGAATAACATCCAGAACGACTGGTGGCGCACCAATGTCTACGAGCGCGACGACATGGAAGGGCTTGACGCCGCCATCCTGATGAACCGGCTGGTGTGGAAATACTCGGGCCACGAAGAAACCTTCAACGACCCGCTGGTCGATTGCCGCAGCTGCAAAAGCCGCTGGCGCGCCGACCATATCAAAGGCAAATGCCCAAACTGCGGCAGCACCGACCTGACTGAGCCGCGCCCGTTCAATATGATGTTCAAAACCCAGGTGGGGCCAGTAGCTGATGCCGATTCGTTCGCCTACCTGCGGCCCGAAACCGCCCAGGGCATTTTTGCGAACTACCTGAACGTCCAGCAGACCACCAGCCGCAAGCTGCCCTTCGGTATCGCCCAGATCGGCAAGGCATTTCGCAACGAAATCAACCCGCGCAACTTCCTATTCCGCGTGCGCGAGTTCGACCAGATGGAGATTGAGTTCTTCGTGATGCCTGGCACTGACGAGGAGTGGCATTCTAAATGGCTTGAAGCGCGCCTGAGCTGGTGGGAAGGCATTGGCGTGCCGCGCAGCCAGATCCAGATTTACGATGTGCCCAAGGCCGACCTGGCGCACTATTCGAAGCGCACCTACGACCTGATGTACAACTACCCAACGCTGGGCTACGAGGAAATTGAGGGTATTGCCAACCGCACCGACTACGATCTCGGCTCGCACAGCCGCGACCAGGACAAGTTGGGCCTGACGGCGCGCGTGAACCCGAACACCGACAGCCTTGCGCGCCTGACCTACTTCGACCAGGCCAGCAACCGCCATGTGGTGCCATTCGTCATCGAGCCATCGGCGGGGGTGGGGCGCTGCACCTTGGCGGTGCTGTGTGAAGCCTATGCCGAGGAAATGGTAAAATCGCCCGCGCCCGAGAAGTTGGAAGCGGTGCAAGTGGCGCTCACCGCCTTCCTCAAATCGGCTGGTCGCAACGAGAACCTGGGTGCCGAGCAGCGCGACGCACTGATGGCCGCAGGTGAGGCAATTGCCACGGATCTACCCAATGCGCTCGGCCAGGTTGATGCGCTGCTGGCGCTGCCCGGTGCCGATAAGATCGAGCTAGGGAAAAAACTACGCGGCCAGGCTCAGCCGCTGCTCGATGAGAGCTATCGTACCGTGCTGCGGCTCAGACCCAAGGTTGCGCCGGTCAAGGCGGCGGTGTTCCCGCTCAAGCGTAACCACGATGGGCTGGTAGGCACGGCGCGCGATATTCGCAAAGCCTTGCAGCACACCGGCATGCGCACCGTGTACGACGATACCGGGGCGATTGGCAAGCTGTACCGCCGTCAGGATGAGATCGGCACGCCGTTCTGCATCACCGTCGATTTCCAAACTCTGGACGACGGCTCGGTGACGGTGCGCGACCGCGATACAATGCAGCAGGAGCGCGTGGCCTCAAGCGAGCTGTCCGTATACCTGCGCGAGCGGGTGGGGTAGCGAACTGCTCAGGTGCAGCATAGAAACGTGCCCCAACGCACACCGCCCCAGCTAGCCAGGCTGGGGCGGTGTATGCCGTGACAGATACGTCACTCAATCGGGCTTAGAACGGAATGTCTTCCGTCTCCTCTTCCATGGTGGCAGAGGCCTGGGGCGTTTCAGTGCGCGCATCGAGAAACATAACATCCTCAGCGCGCACAACCGTCTTGAAGCGTTTCTGGCCGGTGTCGCGATCTTCCCACGAGCGTGTATGCAGGCTGCCAATCACCCGCACCCGGCTGCCCTTGCGTAGCGCTTGCCCGCAACGCTCGGCCAGTCGCTCCCAGGTCTCTACCGGCGTCCAATCGGTATCAACCTGGCGCTCGCCGCTTTCATCGCGCCCCAACCAACGCTTGGTTGCTACCCGAAAGCTGCACACTGCCACCCCCGACGGAGTAAAGCGCTGCTCAGGCTCGGCACCAACCCACCCAATAAGCTCGATCCGATTCAGTGTTCCTTTGATCTGTTCCATTACTCGTACCTCTAGTTACTAACTCTTCCCAAATGACCGGCCACGGCGACCAGTTATTACTTCTACCGCAGCTAGTAACCTAACGATACGGGCAGGAAATTATTGATTCTACTATGCCAAAAAAGAAGCCACTTAGCGCGTTTGCCTGGAAACACTGAGCGCGCCAACTGCCGCCAGGCCGAGCAGCAACACGATGGGCGCAATCACCCATAGCCACGCCAACGGCTGTGCCCGGCCTACGAGGAAGAGTGCCGGTGCGCCGTTGGGAATGCGCAACGTAACGGTGTGCTCACCATCGGGTAGGCCCGTCGCAAGCGTCACCGGGCCGCCTTCTGGGTCGGGGTTGCGCTGCTGTGCGGTGCCGCCATCGAATGCAAATTCGATCGGGCCAGGCGCGCCGCGTAGTGCTAGCGAGGCGCCCGTGAAGCGAATCGTCCACGCCTGTGCGCCTGGCCCGGCCTGTACCGCCGGGTGGTTCCACGCATGCGCGCCCGGCCCGGCAACTGCCCCGTGTGCCATATAGGCTTGCAACGCGGTGTAGGCGGGTGTTGGCTGGTAATCGCGCGTGACGAGCGCGAACAGCTGCGTCGGGTCGCGTGGGTCGGGCGGTGGGCCACCCCAGCGCAGGAACCATACGTTCATCACCCCTAGCCAGGGCCACTCGCGGCGCGCCCGTTCGAGCTGACCAATCGTGTATTCGGCCTGCTGCGCGGGTGTCACCGGCGCGCCCCAGGTGAAGCGTTTTTCGGCGGGAATGGCGGGTGAGTCCACGACATAGCCAAACTCGCTGATCCAGATCGCTTTGCCTGCATCGCCGTGCTGCTCCATCACCTCACGCAGCAGCACCACGCGCGAAACGTCGATGCGCGAGTCGATCGGGCGGCGCCAGCTATCGGTGCGCGGGCGAATGTAGCGGTGTTCGTCGGGCGGCTGGCCCAGCCCATACGCCTGTGCCGACATAATATCGAAGAAGGGCGCGCCGCCGAGCGTGTAGATTTCGTCGAGGAAATCGAGATCGGTGTAGGGCGCCGTTACATCCAGCCCATCCGTGGGCGAAAGGCTGGGGAATAGCACAACGACTGCCGGATCGGCGGCCTTGGCGCTTTGATAGGCGGCTTTGAGCAGCGCGAGAAATTCGGATGGTGACGGGCGTTGTCCGTTCCATTCATCCATCAAGTTTGGCTCGTTCCAGATCTGGATGAAACGCAGCTGGCCTTTGTAATGCCGCACAACTGCGCCGACGAAATGAGCGTAATCGGCATAATCGTCGGGCGGGCCGGTTGCTGCGCCATTCACGGCCTTGCGCGCCTGAAACTCGGGCGTGGCGAGCGCGCGCTGGCGCGCCCAAGCGGGCGGGCGATCGAGGCGCACGATCGGGGCGATGCCCCTGCGTGCGGCCTCGGCCAGAATGAAATCATATTTCTGCCAGGCGCTTTTGGGCGCAGCGGGGGCACGCCGATCCTCAAAATCGCCGCGCGCGTGGATCTCAACGTCTTCCCAGGGCATCTGAATGCGGGCAAAGCGCGCGCCCAGATCGCGCGCCATTTCGAGCGTGCGCGTCACGTTTGCGGGGTCGGCTTCATTCTGGATGCCGTACAGGTTTACGCCAAGCTGTGGCACGTCGGCCCAGGCGATCGGCTGCTCGCCGGGCGTATAGGTTACCCCGCGGTTGGCCGCGTTGTCGGCCAGCACCAAGCCCGCCAGCGTGGCATACAGCAGCACCGCGAGCGGCAGTAGCACGGCCAGGCGGCGATAGAATGATGTACGGTACGGTTGGCGGCTCACGCCGCGCAGTATAGCGGCGCGGGTTACCTGAGTCAAACAGGCTCTAGCTCAGCCACACACTTGCCAGTGCCGAGCGCGCCGCTAACGGTGTTTCGGCGACTTCACCCTGGCGTGCCAGCAGGGTTGTGCCATCGGAGCCGAGATCGAGGATCGTGCCGCGCAGAAACACGCTGATGCCGTAGGGAATACCTGCCGTCGCCATACGCCAGGCCATACCATAGCGCAGCCACGCCTGCCGTTCGGTAATTGCCCCGACATCGCGCAGATCGACATCGGTGGGCGGTGGGCTGCCGTTGTAGCCGGGCCAGGGCTGCTGCCAGATATTGCTGGTTTCGAGGTACGAGGGCACGGCCAGCAGCTGCACCTCGCGGCCTGCCAGCGCCGCGTAGCTGGCGGGGTAGAAGGCATCGGCGCACACCAGCACCGCCAGCCGCCCGGCGGGGGTGGCATACACTGGTGGCGCTACGCGCGGCGCGGGCGCAATGAATGGCTGCTCGGCGCTGGTGAGAAAATGTTTCCGGGCCAGCTGGTCGTCGGCAAGGCCATTGGGGTGAAACACTGCCGCGATATTTTCGAGCGCGCCGCTGCTGCCAACCACCCGGCCCGCGCGAATATGCGGTGCGGGCAGCAGGATCGAGCCAGCGACGATGGTGATGCGGTAGCGCCGCGCCAATGCCGCAAATACCTCGGTGTAGGCCGCTGCCATGGCCCCAGCCCGCGTGCGAAATAGCGCGTACTTCACGCGATCGGATCTGGGCGCGCGCAGAAACCCGGCGGCAAAGGCACCAGCATGCCGCAGCGCCAGCCGTGCCAGCGCGCGAGCCAGGTGCGTTGAGCGGAATAGTGTTGCAGGAGCATCGACCGCAACGAGCCAGGTGCCAAGGTATTCAGGCAGTACAACGATTGTCTGTGGGCCAAGCCAGCCGCGCGCCATGGCAGCAGCGAAATAGCGATCCAGCGCGGCGTAGAAGCTCCCAGCCGAGCGATAATCGCTGAACATCATCGTAGGCTGAATGCCAACAAGATTGCCGCGCCCGGCATCGCTTCCCAGCTCGGCCCAGGCATCAATGACTGTACTCATATGCTGCTCTGGAGGTATGGTATTATCTCTAGCACCTGTTCAATAGTGGAGGTTACTGTGCTCGCCGAGTGGTATAACCGTATCCTTGATTTTCTGCCCAACCTGATTGTCATCGCAGCGATTTTACTGCTCACCATTGTTATTTCACGGCGCAGCCAGCGCATCGTGTATCAGCTGTCCAATCGCACCCAGGCCCCGCCCGAGATTATCGAGCTTCTCAGCCGCATAGCCCGTTTTGGCGTCCTGGCCGTTGGTGCGCTGCTCATTCTCGATCGGCTCAACCTGAGCCGGACAGTACTGAGCTTTGTGGCGGGGCTCGGTATCGCCGGTATTATGCTTGGCTTCGCGCTTCAGGATATTGTTAAGCAATTTGCTGCGGGTGTGCTGCTGCTCATGCTGCGGCCTTTCCGGATTGGTGACACAGTAAGCATTGGTAATTTTACCGGGCAAGTGCAAGAAGTGCAGCTACGTGCGACGATTTTGAAAACTAGCACGGGAGATGAAGTGCTGATCCCGAATGCCGATGTCTATACCACGGCCATTGTCAATACCACGCGCTTCGGGCTACACCAGCGCACCATAGCGCTAACGTTGCCACCCCAGGCCGATCTAGGGCACACACGGGCCGCGCTGCTACAGGCCCTGAGCCAGGTGCCAGGCGTATTGGGCACCCCAGCCCCCGAAATTATCGCAACCGGGCTGAAAGGAACAACGGTGCAACTTGAAGCGCGTTTCTGGGTCGATGAGCGCGTGAGCAGCCCGAACCAGGTAACGACCGATGCGATTGTTGCGCTGCGCAGTGTAATAGCAACCTCACCGCAGGCAGCGGGCTAATGCCTTCATGCAGCGAGGCGGGCCAATTGGCCCGCCTCGTGGTGCTACCCTTCTTTATCTTCCTCGCGTGCCAGGTAATATGTCATACTATGCAGCACTGCCACCGGGTCGATATGCCGCACCCAGACGTACTCGGGCACCTGGATAACCATTGGCGCATAGTTTAGCACGGCGCGTACCCCAGCGGCCACAAGCATATCCGCAACCTCCTGGGCGCGGCTCGCTGGCACAGCAATAATTGCCAGCTTAATATTCTGCTCGCGCATCACACGGCCAATCTGATCATCGTTGACAATCGTTAAGCCGTTGATCTCGGTGCCGATTTTGTTCGGGTTGCTATCGAAGAGCGCCGCAATACGAATGCCCTGCCGCCGGAAGCCTTCGTAGCGCGCAATGGCCTCGCCAAGGTGGCCAATGCCCACCAGCCCTACCGGCCATTCTTGAGTAAGGCCAAGAATACGCTCGATCTGGTTCAGCAGCTTCTCAACATCATAGCCGATGCCCTGCTTGCCAAATTCGCCAAAATACGACAGATCTTTGCGAATCTGGGCAGCGGTAACATTGATGCGCTCGCCAAGCTCCTGCGACGAGACAGAGCGAACATCTTCTTGCAACAAATAGCGCAGGCTTCGTGCGTATAACGGTAGCCGGCGAATCACAACATCTGGTGGAGTCTCTATGCGATCCACACATGCCTCCGAATAGTGCGCGCGGGAAAAAGCCGACAATAAGGGAAAAATACCCTATCGTGAAGTGTAGCACTAAGTCAACACCATTGTCAAGGTTATCACAAAGTGTACATTCGAACCTTGCTATACACCCCAAAAGCTGCGTGTGCGTGCTATAATGATCGCATCTGCCCCACACACGAGGAACCGCATGCGCCTGGTATACTCCGCCGATCTGCACGGCGAAGCTGCCGCCTATCGTGCTTTGTTGGGCCTTGCCAGCACAACACGCGCTGAAGCGGTCATTGTGGGCGGTGATTTACTGCCGCACGCGATCAAACTCGATACTGCCCTGGCAATTCAGCAGGCGTTTATTCAAGCCGAGCTGCAGCCTTTGCTGCGCGCATTTCGTGCGCAGCAACCTGAATGTGCCATATACCTGCTGCCGGGGAATGATGATTGGGCCGCTGCGGTGAGCAATGCAGTCGCCCTTGAACAGGAGGGTCTTGCATACCTGATTCACAATCAAGTAGTTCAGCTGGTAGCGGGCGATGCCCCATTATGGCTGGCAGGGTATGCCTGTGTACCGCTCACGCCATTTAGTATCAAAGATTACGAGCGCCGCGATGCCGAAACACTGCCACCGTTCGATTTTAGTATGGCCTACACCAGCCACAGCGGCACGATTGAGCCAGCTATAGCGGCCCGCTTTGCCGCACTACCCAGCATCGCCGACGACATGGCAGCGCTGGCGCAGCGTAGCGACCCGGCGCGCACGATCTATATATGCCACACGCCACCAGCTAACACACCGCTTGATCAGATGCCGCGCGGGCGGCACGTTGGTAGCCAGGCATTGCGTGCGTTTATTGAACAGCATACGCCTTTCCTGACCCTGCACGGCCATATTCACGAAGCGCCCGAGCAGAGCGGCCAATACGCCATTCGGCTTGGTACGACCTGGTGCATTAACCCTGGGCATCGCGCTGGCCGTTTGCAGGCAGTAACCCTCGATACCGACGACATTATAGGCACGCTTGAACACACCGTGTTCGGGCGTCCAAGCGTATGAAATACCTTTTCAACAGAAAGGCTCGCACTGTGTTTAACGCGATTAGCGACGTGCGCCAGGCCCTGGGCGCGCAACAATACATTGCCTCGGACGAAATCGCTACCGTGATGTTTTTAGCCGAACGGCTGGGCAAGCCCGTGCTGGCCGAAGGCCCGGCGGGCGTGGGCAAAACCGAACTCTCGAAAGCCTGGGCGGCTGCCAGCGGGCGCGAGCTGATTCGCCTGCAATGCTATGAGGGGCTGGACGAAACCAAGGCGCTGTACGAGTGGGAATATGCCAAGCAGCTGCTCTATACCCAGCTACTGCGCGACAAGCTCACCGACCTGCTGGCTGGCTCAAAAACGCTGGCCGAAGCCGCCGACCGCCTGGCCGCCGAAGAAGATGTGTTCTTCTCCGACCGCTTCTTGCTGCCGCGCCCGCTGCTCAAGGCAATTACCAGC